>NZ_JBEOUW010000041.1:50202-83378 GCF_040303045.1 Kitasatospora sp. NPDC096140 | reverse complement strand
GGAGGCGTAGGAGGCGCCGCCGCCGCCGTGGACGTGCAGGTCCACGAAGCCGGGGACGACGGTGTGACCGGTCAGGTCGAGGTCGCCGGGTTCGGCGGCGCCGCCGAACGTGCCGTTCGTGAGGGCGGAGATCCGGTCGCCCCGGACGGTCAGGCGGCCGTCCTCGACGACACCGCCGGGCAGGACCAGCCGGGCACCGGCCAGGACAGTACGGTCACGGTCCGCGGTGGTCACGCGGTCACCTCCATCGAGAGCAGGTCCCAGGCGAGCAGGCCCGCGCCCAGGGACGCGGCGGTGTCTTTGAGCATGGCCGGAACGACCTTCGGGGGCATCTGGAAGGTCAGGCGCTCGGTGACCGCCGCGCGAAGCGGTGTGAAGAGGGTGTCGCCGGCTTCGGCGAGCCCGCCGCCGACGATCACCGTGGACGGGTCGAGCAGGCTCTGGGCGAGGACGATGCCGTCCGCCAGGGCGTCGACCGCCCGCTGCCAGACCGCGAGTGCGCGGTCGTCCCCGGCGTCCACCGCGGCGGCGCAGGATGCCGCGTCGGCGTCGGGGTCGCCGCTGGCCTCGGCCCAGGCGCGCGAGACGGCGGAGGCGGAGGCCAGGGTCTCCAGGCAGCCGCGGGCACCGCAGCCGCACGGTGGTCCGCCCGGGCGGACCACGACGTGGCCGATCTCGCCGCCGTAGCCGTGCGCGCCCGCCTCGATCCGGCCGCCGATGCCGATGGCGCCGGCGATGCCGGTGCCGAGGGCGATGAACAGGAAGCGGTCGACGCCCCGGCCGGCGCCGAGCCGGCCCTCGGCCAGGCCGCCCGAACGCACGTCGTGGCCGAGCGCCACCGGCATCGCGGTGCCGTCGGGACCGGCCAGCCGCCCGCCGAGGAGCGTGCGCAGGGGGAGGTCCCGCCAGCCGAGGTTGGCGGAGAAGACCGCGATTCCGTTCTTCTCGTCGATCGTGCCCGGAACGGCCACCCCGGCCGCGAGCGGGGCGACGCCGAAGCGGCGGCGGCCCTCCTCGGCCAGGTCGGTGGCGAAGTCGAGGATGGCGGCGACGACGGCGTCCGTGCCGTGCTCCCGCCCGGTCGGTCGGCGTGCCTCGAACAGCACGGAGCCGTCCTGGGCGAGCAGCGCGGCCTTCATGCCGGTGCCGCCTACATCGAGTGCGATGACGTGCTTCACGGAGGACAGTTTCCCTTGGTGGATAGAAGAGGTCTAGTCCAGTTGTCGGATTGGTCTGGTCCATACTGGGTGAGCTTTGTCGCAGCTGCGGGGGTGTGCGGGGCTTTGGGCGGGGGCGTACGGGGGGTGTCCGGGGGTTGTCCGGGAGGTGCTCGGGGGCGCCGGTGTTGCGCATCGCGCAACGACCCGGGGCACTTCGGTAACCATTGCGGCGGGGTGGCCCAGTGGTGTGGACCAGTGCTCCGCCGGTTTGGCAGTGTGGCGCCTCCCCCCTGCCGGAATCCCTCGTTCCGGCGGCAGTTCTTCCCCTAAGGCGGTACCCGCGTTGAACAGGCGCGTCCACGTTCCCACCCGTGTGCTCGGCAGTGTGCTGGCCGGAGCGGTGGCACTCACCGGTGTCGGCGCGTGCAGCGGGCAGGGCGACGGGACCGTCACCCTCAAGCTGGTCGCCGCGGACTACGGGGAGAACCAGGAGACCGGCTCCAAGCGCTACTGGGACGCGGTCGCCAAGGACTTCGAGGCCGCCAACCCCGGGATCAAGGTCAGCGTCGAGGTCGACAGCTGGACCGAGATCGGCAAGAAGGTCGACGACATGATCGCGGCCGGGAAGTCGCCGGACCTGCTGCAGACCGGCGGCTTCGCCGACCAGGTCGCGGCGGACCGGCTGTACCCGGCGTCCGACGTGCTCACGATGGACGCCCAGGCGAACTTCCTGGACGGCTTCGCGCACGCCGGGCAGGTGCTCGGCATCCAGTACGGGATCCCGTTCGTGTCCTCGTCACGGGTGCTCTTCTACAACAAGGCGGTGTTCCGGCAGGCGGGGATCGCGCAGCCGCCCGCCACCTGGAGCGAGCTGAAGCAGGACGCGGAGAAGATCAAGGCCAAGGTGCCGGGGGTGACCTCGTACGGGCTTCCGCTGGGGCCGGAGGAGGCGCCCGCGGAGTCCATGCTGTGGACGCTGAGCGGCGGCGGGAGCATCTCCGACGACGTGGGCAACTACACCATCGACAGCGCCCAGAACCAGGCCACCTTCGGCTGGCTGAAGAGCAACCTGGTGAGCACCGGCCTGACGTACCCGGACCCGGGGAAGATGAACCGCACCCCGGTGTTCCAGGACTTCGCCGCCGGGAAGGTCGCGATGCTGAACGGGCATCCGACGCTGCTGCGGATGGCGACCACCGGGAACATCGACTTCGGGACGGCGCCGATCCCGAAGAAGGACGGCGTGGGCCGGACGGGGAGCCTCGGCGTCGCGGACTGGATGATGGCGTTCAAGGCGAACGGGCACAAGAACGAGATCAAGAAGTTCCTGTCGTTCGTCTACAACCGGGACAACCAGCTGAAGTTCGACGAGCAGTACAACCTGCTGCCGGTCACCCAGGACGCGTTCAACCAGATGACGACGGACCCGAAGCACGCCGACCTCAAGCAGTTCGCGGTCGGGCTGACCAACGCGAGCTTCTACCCGTTCGGGGACCCGGCCTGGGGCGAGGTCAGCAACCGGATCAAGGCGGGGATCGGGCAGGCCGTGACGGGGGACCCGAAGCAGGTGCTCGGGGGGCTGCAGGACGCGGCGGTCAAGGAGGCGGCGCGGGTCCGCAAGTAGGGGCCCCGTCGTCCGGCCCACGCCGTGCCGCGGAGGCCCGGTCCCGGTGGTTCGGGGCCGGGCCTCGGTGCGTCTCCGCTCAGGGGAGCGTGATCGCGTAGGCCTTGCGGAGGGTCTCGTGGACCGTCCACGTGGTGCGGTCGCCCTCGCGCAGCACCGCGCAGTCGCCGGGGCCGACCTCCAGGGTCGGGCCGCCCTCGATCTCGATGGTGGCCCGGCCGCTGAGGACCACGAACATCTCGTCGGCCTCGACGTCGGTGACCACACCGGGGGTGATCTGCCAGAGGCCGCGCAGCTGGCGGCCGTCCGCGGACTCGGAGAGGACCCTGCCGGTGACCTCGGGGGTGCCGGAGACGATCTGGGACGGGTCGAGCGGGTCGGGTTCGAGGTCGGCCGCGGGGATGTTCAGGACGAAGCTGGGCGTGGTCATGGGGTGACGTTAGCCGGGGCCGGAGAGCGGTGGGGCGAGCACTGTGTGTCGGGGTCGCGCGGGAGAATGACACTCCGTAGTGGTCGGCGGAGGTGTGCGCGGTGGGCGAGCTGAGTGAGCGGGACCGGGCGGTGCTGGCGCTGGAGGGGCGCCAGTGGCGGACGGCGGGGGCCAAGGAGCGGGCCATCCGGGAGGAGCTGGGGCTCTCCTCCACGCGGTACTACCAGCTGCTGAACGCGCTGCTGGACCGGGAGGAAGCGCTGGCGCACGCACCGGTGCTGGTCAATCGGCTGCGGCGGATCCGGGCCGCTCGACGGGCGGCCCGCTAGGGAGCCGGTGAAGGGGTGGGCTGCGGGCGGCCGGGGGGTATGGGCCTCGGTATGGGATTCGAAGAGACGTGGGTGCCGGGGACCGAGGCCGGGCGGGACGGGGTGCGCGCGATCCTGCGGGCGCCCCGGGACGCGGTGATCGGGCTGGACTTCGACGGGACGTTGGCGCCGATCGTGGCCGACCCCGGGCAGGCGAGGGCGCATCCGGGGGTGGCGGGGGCGCTGCGGGTGCTGGCCCCGGCGGTCGGGGCCGTGGTGGTGGTGACGGGGCGGCCGGCGGCGCTGGCGGTGGAGTACGGCGGGCTGGCCGGGGTGCCGGGGGTCGTGGTGCTCGGGCACTACGGGGCCGAGCGCTGGGAGGGCGGCGAGGTGACGGCGCCGGAGGTGCACCCGGGGGTGGCCGGGGCGCGGGAGGCGTTGCCGCTGGTGGCGGCACGGGTGGGGGCACCCGAGGGGGTGTGGGTGGAGGACAAGGGGCGCTCGGTGGCGGTGCACACGCGGCGTACGGCGGCGCCCGAGGAGACCTTGGAGCTGCTGCGGGCGCCGGTGGCGGAGCTGGCCGCCGAGTACGGGCTGGTGGTGGAGCCCGGACGGCTGGTGCTGGAGCTCCGGCCGCCGGGGGTGGACAAGGGTGCGGCGCTGACCGGGTTCCTGCGGGAGCGCGGCGCCCGGTCGGTGCTGTACGCGGGCGACGACCTCGGGGACGTGGCGGCGTTCGCGGCGGTGGAGGAGCTGCGCGGGGACGGGCTGGCCGGGCTGCTGGTGTGCAGCGCGGCGGTCGGGGACGCGCCGGTGAAGGAGCTGGCCGACCGCGCGGACCTGGTGGTCGCGGGGCCGGCCGGGGTGGTGGAGCTGTTGGCGGCGTTGGGGGAGGCCCTCACCGGGAGTTGAGCGGGGCCAGCGCGTTGAGCTGGTCGAGGAACCACTGCTGCGGGGGGAGTGCGGTGGCCGCCGCCGCGAGGCGCTTGGTGCGGCCGGCGCGCTCCTCCTCGGGCATGGTCAGCGCGGTGTGCAGGGCGTCGGCGGTGGCGATGACGTCGTACGGGTTGACCGTCAGGGCGTCGTCGGCCAGTTCCGCGTGGGCGCCGGCCTCCCGGGAGAGGACCAGGGCGCAGCCGCGGTCGGAGACGACCGGGACCTCCTTGGCCACCAGGTTCATGCCGTCCCGGATCGGGTTCACCAGGGCGACGTCGGCCAGGCGGTAGGCGGCGAGGGAGCGCGGGAAGTCGTCGTCGACGTGCAGGATCAGGGGCTGCCAGTCCGGGGTGGCGAACTCGGTGTCGATGGCGTCGGCGAGTTCGCGGACCTGCGCCGTGTAGTTGCGGTACTCGGCCAGGTCGGTCCGCGACGGGTAGGCGAAGGCGATGTGGACCACGCGGTCGTGCCACTCGGGGCGGGTGCGGAGCAGGTGCCGGTAGGCCAGCAGGCCGCGGACGATGTTCTTGCTCAGCTCGGTGCGGTCGACCCGGACGATCGTGCGGCGCTCGCCGACGGCCTCGCGCAGGGCGGCGAGGCGTTCGTCCACGTCGGGGCGGTGGGAGCGTTCGCGCAGGAAGTCGGCGTCGGCGCCGAGGGCGTGGACGCCGAGGGCGGTGGTGCGGCCGTCGAGGGTGACGGTGAGCGCCTCGTGGTCGACGTCGGCGCCGAGGAGGTCCGCGCAGCAGGCGGCGAAGGCGCGGGCCCAGCGTTCGGTGAGGAAGCCGGCCCGGTCGGCGCCGAGGATGCCGGTGAGGACGGCGCGGGCGACGTCGTCGGGGAGCATCCGGTAGTACTCGGGCGGGGCCCAGGGGGTGTGCGAGAAGTGGCCGATCCGCAGGTCGGGGCGGGCGGCGCGGAGCAGCGCCGGGGCCAGGGACAGGTGGTAGTCCTGGACGAGGACGGCGGCGTTCGGGGCGGCCTCGGTGGCCAGCGCCTCGGCGAAGGCCGCGTTGTAGGCCCGGTAGGCGGCCCATTCGGTGCGGAAGTCGGCGTCGAAGGCGGGGGCGGTGGGGGTCGCGTAGAGCAGGTGGTGGACGAACCAGAGGGTGGAGTTGGCGACGCCGTTGTAGGCGCGGGCGAAGGTCTCGGGGTCGATGTCCAGCATTCGGACGGCCTGCCCGCCGACGTTGTGGCCGGCCAGGTCGAGGCGGCCGTCGGGGGCTTCCGCGGCGGCTCTGCGGTCCGCGGCGCCGAGGGCCGCGCAGACCCAGACGGCGTTCGGGTCGTCGATGGCGGAGAGGCCGGAGACCAGGCCCCCGCCGCCGCGCCGCAGGGTCAGCGTGCCGTCGTCGGCGGTGCTGAACGACACCGGTCCCCGGTTGGAGGCCACCAGGACGGGGGCGGTGCCGGTCGCACTCGAACGTTCGGTCGTGAGATCGCCCATGGTTGGCATGTTGCCGGGCGCCCGGCGTGGCAAACCCGTCATCGGTGGGTGGCGTATTCGGGGACGGTGTGCATCGGGGGGCGTTCCAGGGCGGTCACCGGGTGGGTGTGGGCGAGGAAGGCACGGGTCTCCGGGTCGCGGGCGAACTGGGTGAGCTCCGGGCGGACCAGGTCGGCGGAGGCCTTGAGCCGGTGGGCGCGGTCGAGGCGTTCGAGCGCGGTGCGGTAGATGGTGGCGGCCATCCGGCCGAGGGCCTGGCCGTCCTGGTGGCGGTGGTGCCGGACGCCGACGTCCACCTGGGCCAGGGCGTCCAGGCCGACCAGCTCCAACGCGTCGACGAGCAGGCCGAGTTCGACGCCGTAGCCGGTGGGGAAGGGCAGCCGTTCGAGCAGTGAGCGGCGGGCCGCGTACTCGCCGCCGAGGGGTTGGACGAAACCGGCGAGTTCCGGCCAGTGCAGGTTGAGGAGGGGGCGGGCGACGAGTTCGGTGACCCGGCCGCCGCCGGCCGGGAGGACGGCGGCGCGGTCCCCCGCGGCGGAGCCGCTCAGTGCGACTTCGAGGGGGCGGTCGTACATGGCCTTGACCAGCTGGATGGACTCGTCGGTCAGCAGCGGCCCGACGATGCCGGAGACGAAGGCCGGGTCGAACTCGCGCAGGTCGGCGTCCACGAAGCAGACGATGTCGCCGCGGGTGACCAGCAGCGAGCGCCAGAGCACCTCGCCCTTGCCGGGGGCGGCGGGCAGCCGGGGCAGGATGGCGTCGCGGTGCTCCACCCGGGCGCCGGCCTCGGCGGCGGCCTCGGCCGTGGCGTCGGTGGAGCCGGAGTCGACCACGACGAGTTCGTCGACCAGCGGGAGGCGTTCCATCAGCTCGCGGCGGACGGTGCGGACGATGTCGCCGACGGTGGCCTCCTCGTCCAGGGCGGGGAGGACGACGCTGATCGTGCGGCCGGTGCGTTCCTTGGCCGCGAGGAGGGTGTCGACCGGCCGGTCGGCCGCGCTCCAGGAGCGGCGGCGCAGCCAGGACGCCGCCTGCGGGAGGAGCTCGGGAGTCGGTTCGGCGGGCACGGAAGTCTCCTCGGCGGGTCGGGTGGGACGGGTCATCTCGCGTGGCGGACGGTCCCGTTCAGGATTGGCGCCTTCGGATACAGTCTTCGTACAGCGGTAGGACCCATGCACGCCGGGGTCGCCGTCGAGCACCACCACAATTTCACAAGCTCATCCAGAGGGACTGAGGGAACGGCCCGTTGACGTCCCGGCAACCTTCTCGCGCGGCTGTCGACGACAGGCCCCGGCGGGACAGGTGCCAATTCCGGCCTGTGGCGCGTCCGCGCTGCGGGGAAGATGAGGAGAGAGGCCTCGCCGTCATGGCTATCGACACTGCCGCACCCGTTTCCGTGGACCTCGGCCCCGCCGCCGCCCTGTCCTGTCGGGAGTGCGGAACCCGCTTCCCGCTCGGTCCCAGCTTCGCGTGCCTGGAGTGCTTCGGCCCGCTGGAGATCGCCTACGAGTTCGGCAGCGAGGGCGCCGAGGAGCTGCGCAAGCGGATCGAGGCCGGCCCGACTTCGGTCTGGCGGTACGCGCCGCTGCTGCCGGTGCCGGCCGACGTGGCGTCCAAGCCCAACCTGAACCCGGGCTGGACCCCGCTGGTGAAGGCGGACAACCTGGGCCGCGAGCTCGGCTTCACCGCGCAGCTGCACATCAAGGACGACTCCGGGAACCCGACGCACTCGTTCAAGGACCGCGTGGTGGCCTGCGCCATCGAGGCGGCGCGGGCGTTCGGCTACACGACGCTGTCCTGCTCCTCCACCGGCAACCTGGCCGGTGCGGTGGGCGCGGCGGCCGCCCGGGCCGGCTTCCGGTCCTGCGTGTTCATCCCGCACGACCTGGAGCAGGGCAAGGTCGTCATGGCCGGGGTGTACGGCGGCGAGCTGGTCGGCATCGAGGGCAACTACGACGACGTGAACCGCTTCTGCTCGGAGCTGATCGGGGACCCGGCCGGCGAGGGCTGGGGCTTCGTCAACGTCAACCTGCGGCCGTACTACGGCGAGGGCTCCAAGACGCTGGCGTACGAGATCTGCGAGCAGCTCGGCTGGCGGCTGCCGGAGCAGATCGTGATCCCGATCGCCTCGGGCTCCCAGCTGACGAAGATCGACAAGGGGCTGCAGGAGCTGATCAAGCTCGGCCTGGTCGAGGACCGGCCGTACCGGGTCTTCGGCGCCCAGGCCGAGGGCTGCTCCCCGGTGTCGGCCGCCTTCAAGGCCGGCCGGGACGTGATCAAGCCGGTCAAGCCGGACACCATCGCCAAGTCGCTGGCGATCGGCAACCCGGCCGACGGCCCGTACGTGCTGGACATCGCCCGCCGCACGGGCGGCGCGGTGGAGGACGTCACGGACGCCGAGGTCGTGGCGGCGATCCGGCTGCTGGCGCGGACCGAGGGCATCTTCGCCGAGACCGCGGGCGGGGTGACCGTCGGCGTGCTGAAGAAGCTGGTCGAGACCGGGCAGCTGGACCCGGCCAAGGAGACCGTCGCGATCAACACCGGCGACGGCCTGAAGACCCTGGACGCCGTGTCCGACGCCGGGATGAGCGCCGTCATCCGCCCGACGCTGGACGCGTTCCGCGCCGCCGGCCTCGCGTCCGCCTGAACCACGCCGCCGGCCCCGTGCCCGCCCCGACCGCTGCCCCGCAGGGCCGCACCCCCGCAAGGAGAGTCATGAGCGCCAACGTCCGCATCCCCACCATCCTGCGCACCTACACCGGCGGCGCCGCCGAGGTGACCGCCGAGGGCGCCACCCTGGGCGAGGTCATCGCCGACCTGGAGAAGAACCACGCGGGCATCTCCGCCCGCATCCTGGACGACACCGGCAAGCTGCGCCGTTTCGTCAACGTCTACGTGAACGACGACGACGTGCGCTTCGCCGAGGGCCTGGCGACCGAGATCGAGGACGGCGCCGGCGTCTCGATCATTCCGGCGGTGGCCGGCGGCTGCTGAGCCGTCCCGCGCGCCATTCGGCCGCCCGTACGTACGGAATTCCGCTCTCCGTATGTACGGGCGGCCGGTTGCATTCCGGCGGGAATATTTCCGGGTCGAGTCGGAGTAGAGTGTCGCTCGGTTGGGAACAGGGGTTCCCTCTCGGCCGTTCGCGGCGTTCCGCCGGGCAGGGCCCGGCCGATGGGACCGGGCCGTGAAACATGTCAGGCCGATGTCAGAATTACCGCGGGGATTTGGGTAATTCGTCCGCTATGTCCCGCGTGGAATGCCGAGATTTTTCCGATTCGGCCCGTCGTGTCCCTTGCCGGCGGGGCGGAATTACCGGCGGTTGACCCTGTTGCAGAGGGCTTCGGTCCGGATACATTCAGCGGCGGTCGACGCAATCACCCGCTCACCGGAGCCCGTTGGGCGTTCCGTGCGGACGGTTGCGGCGTGCACGGCTGCGCCCAGGGGGGGTTCCCCGGGTGGGCCGTCAACCAACCCGGGCCCGCGACCTGCGGGCGCGTGAAGGGCCAGCACAGCACTAGGGGAGTTCGGAATGGCTCAGGGCACCGTCAAGTGGTTCAACGCGGAGAAGGGCTACGGCTTTATCGCGGTCGACGGTGGTGCGGACGTCTTCGTCCACTACAGCGCGATCCAGATGGACGGCTACCGCACCCTTGAGGAGGGCCAGCGGGTCGAGTTCGAGATTTCCCAGGGACAGAAGGGCCCGCAGGCGGACATGGTTCGCGCGGCGGTCTGACCCCTTCCGACTCCAGGAGCTCGGCGCGGCCCACGGCTGGTGACCGCTCGCTTCTCGACGGGCCCGTACGACACGCGTCGTACGGGCCCGTCGCCGTTCCCGGGCGGCCCCCCGGGGTGGTCCCAGCGGCGGCTCGCGGGTTGGCGATTGGGCTTGCACTCGACCACCCGGAGTGCTAATCATTGGCGTTAGCACTCACAGCGTGAGAGTGACAGCGGACCGGGTCGGTGAGGCCCCCGGGAGCGGTAGGGGAAAAGACCCCCGCACACCAGGGCCGTCCGTCGCGGGCACCCCTTGGTCCGAGCAGTCGACCGTGTCCCGGAGGACCACTTCTGATGGCCAAGATCATCGCCTTTGATGAGGAAGCTCGCCGCGGCCTTGAGCGTGGCATGAACCAGCTCGCCGACGCAGTGAAGGTCACGCTCGGCCCCAAGGGCCGCAACGTCGTGCTGGAGAAGAAGTGGGGCGCCCCCACGATCACCAACGACGGTGTCTCCATCGCCAAGGAGATCGAGCTCGAAGACCCGTACGAGAAGATCGGTGCGGAGCTCGTCAAGGAGGTCGCCAAGAAGACGGACGACGTCGCGGGTGACGGCACCACCACCGCCACCGTGCTCGCCCAGGCCCTGGTTCGCGAGGGTCTGCGCAACGTCGCCGCCGGCGCCAACCCGATGGCCCTGAAGCGCGGCATCGAGAAGGCCGTCGCGGCCGTCTCCGACCAGCTGCTGGCCCAGGCCAAGGACGTGGAGACCAAGGAGCAGATCGCCTCCACCGCCTCCATCTCCGCCGCCGACACCCAGATCGGCGAGCTGATCGCCGAGGCCATGGACAAGGTCGGCAAGGAAGGCGTCATCACCGTCGAGGAGAGCAACACCTTCGGCCTGGAGCTTGAGCTCACCGAGGGCATGCGCTTCGACAAGGGCTACATCTCCGCCTACTTCGCCACCGACCTGGAGCGCATGGAGGCGACGTTCGAGGACCCGTACATCCTCATCGCCAACTCCAAGATCGGCTCGGTCAAGGACCTGCTCCCGCTGCTGGAGAAGGTCATGCAGAGCGGCAAGCCGCTCGTCATCATCGCCGAGGACGTCGAGGGCGAGGCCCTGTCGACCCTGGTCGTGAACAAGATCCGCGGCACCTTCAAGTCCGTCGCCGTCAAGGCCCCGGGCTTCGGCGACCGCCGCAAGGCCATGCTCGGCGACATCGCCATCCTCACCGGTGGCACCGTGATCTCCGAGGAGGTCGGCCTCAAGCTGGAGAACGCCGGCATCGACCTGCTGGGCACCGCCCGCAAGGTGGTCATCACCAAGGACGAGACCACCATCGTCGACGGTGGCGGCGACAGCGAGCAGGTCGCGGGCCGCGTGAACCAGATCCGCGCCGAGATCGAGAACAGCGACTCGGACTACGACCGCGAGAAGCTCCAGGAGCGCCTCGCCAAGCTGGCCGGCGGCGTGGCCGTCATCAAGGCCGGCGCGGCCACCGAGGTGGAGCTCAAGGAGCGCAAGCACCGCATCGAGGACGCCGTCCGCAACGCCAAGGCCGCCGTCGAGGAGGGCATCGTCGCCGGTGGTGGCGTCGCCCTGCTGCAGGCCGGTGTCGCCTTCGACAAGCTGGAGCTGGACGGCGACGAGGCCACCGGTGCCAACATCGTCAAGGTCGCGCTGGAGGCCCCGATCAAGCAGATCGCGACCAACGCCGGCCTGGAGGGTGGCGTCGTGGTGGAGAAGGTGCGCAACCTCCCCGCCGGTCACGGCCTGAACGCCGCCACCAACGAGTACGTCGACCTGGTCGCCGCGGGCATCATCGACCCGGCCAAGGTCACCCGCTCCGCGCTGCAGAACGCCGCCTCCATCGCGGCGCTGTTCCTCACCACCGAGGCCGTCATCGCCGACAAGCCGGAGAAGGCCTCCGCGGCCGCCGGCGGCGGCATGCCGGGCGGTGACATGGACTTCTGATCCTGATCGCTTCGATCGGATCGGTTCGTTCCTCGTCCGCGTGGGCGGTTCCCTTCGGGGAGCCGCCCACGCGGCGTTTCCGCGTTCCGGCGCGCCGACGGAGAATGGACGGATGGCAGCTGACGACATCGAGACCGCCCTGCACAACGCGCGGGCACTGATCCTGGCCGACCTCACCGCGCGGGACGTGGCGGACGCCGCCGTCGTCTCGCTGGTGGAGCAGGCGGTGACGCACCGCCGCTGGTGGCTGGAGCAGTGGCCGGACGGCACCGAGTACGTGCTCGGGCTGGTCGCCCAGGACGTCCAGGACGCGCTGCTGGAGGCGTACGGGCGCTGGCCGCTGTGCACCGGGTGCGCGGCCGACGGGGACCCGCACGCGCTGAGCGTGGAGCCCGAGCTGGGGCCGGAGCCGCACTGGGTGTGCGGCAAGCAGGGCGCGGTGGTGGCGCCGGTCGGGAAGCTGGTCTGAGGAAATCCGGTCCGGGGGAAGCTGGTCCGAGGGGGCTGGTCCGGGGGAGGCTGCTCAACCCTCCAGGCGGCGGAGTTCGGCCGCCAGGTTGCCGTGGGCGGTGTCCGTGAAGCGCTCGCGGGCGGCGGGGGTGCGGTAGAGCGCGGGCAGTGCCAAGAGCCCGCGCAGCACGGCGGCGCGGCCGGCGCGGAAGTCCGGCTCGGGGACGAAGCCGTACTCCTCCCGGACGGCGGCCGCGTACGCCGCGTACGCCTCGGGGGTGCCGCCGAGGACGGCGAGGTCCGCGTCGCAGAGCACCTCGCCGTCGCGGTCGCCCGGTGCGGGGTCGTGGGTGACGGTGAGCAGGACGAGCCGTTCGACCTCGGCCACCCGGGCGGCGGGCAGGCCGGCGGCGGTGAGGGCCCGGACGGCCAGGGCGGCGCTGCGCTCCTCGTTCTCGCTGCGGTCGGGCCGGTAGACGGCGTCGTGGAACCAGGCCGCGAGGCGGACGGCGTCCGGGTCGGCGGCGTGCCCGGCCAGGTCGTCGACGTGCCGCAGGACCGCGCTCAGGTGTTCCCGGGTGTGGTACCGGCGCTGCGGCTCCGACCAGCGGCGCAGCAGCTCCCGGCCGTACGGTTCGGGGTCGGTCGCGGCGTCGCAGCGGTGCAGCAGGGCGGTCCAGGCGGGGAGCAGTTCCTCGGAGATCGTCATGGGTTCCATTCTGTCCGGCGATTCAGGTGGACGGTATATGCCGTCGGGCGATATATGTGGACCATGACAGAACGCTCCATGCAGGAGCCGACACTGCTTCTGCTCACCGCGCTCGCCGATGCCCCGAGGCACGGCTACGCGCTCATCCAGGAGATCGCCGTGATCTCGGAGGGCCGGGTCAAGATGCGCACCGGCACGCTCTACGGAGCGCTCGACCGGCTGCTGGGCCAGGGCCTGATCGAGGTCGCCGCCGAGGAGGTGGTGGACGGCCGTGCCCGGCGCACCTACGCGCTGACGGACGCCGGCCGCGGTGCGCTGGCCGCCGAGGCCGCGCGGCTGCGGGCGGTGGCCACCGAGGCGGAACGCCGGCTCGCCGCGCTCCGCTCGGTGCTGAAGGGGAAGCCGGGGCCCGAGGGGCGGGCCCTGGGGGGAGGGGGTCTCGCATGACCACGCCGACGATCGGAGCGCCCCCGGCCGCGCTGAGGGCCGCGCTCCAGCTGTTCCCGGCCGGCTACCGGCGGGTGAACGGCGACGAGATGGTGGCGGTCTTCGCCGACGCCACGGCGGAGGCGGACCGCTCGGCCGTCGCCCGGGAGGTGTTCGACCTGGCCGCGTACGGGCTGCGGGTGCGGCTCGGGCTGACCGGCTCCTCGGTGATCGGGCGCGTGCTCGCGCTGGCCGCCCCGATGGTCGCCGGTGCGCTGGCCGGCTCCGGGCTGGTGCCCTGGGTCGCCGACCCGGACCGGGCCACGTTCCAGCTGACCTGGGACCGCTCGTACACCTCGTACGCCATGACCTTCGCGCCGGCGGTGGCCGCGATGCTGCTGGGGGCGGCGGCGGTGCTGGGGCGCTGGACGGCCGTGCGGGTCATCGCGCTGGTGCAGGCGGTGCTCGGACTGACTGTGCTGGCCCAGGCGTTCGGCGGGCCGTTGTTCATCGACTGGTGGTGGATGGGGTACGTCGGCATGGCGACCCTGCCGGCCGCGCTCGCCGCGGTGCTGCTGCTCGCGGCGCCGACGGAACTGCTGCCGAGGCCGACCTGGCGCACCCGGGGGACGGTGCTGGGCGCGGTGGCCGGGGGCGGGCTGCTGGTGGCGCTCCAGCGCTGGGACGACACCACCTTCCCGCTGGACCGGCAGTGGTTCGTGGTGCTGCTGCTGGTGCCGCTGCTGCTGACCTTCACCGCGTTGCGCGGGCGGGAGCTGCCGGCCGCCGTGGGCGTCGCGGTGCTGTCGCTGACGACGTTCGCGAGCCTGTTCAACATCTGGCGGGAGTCGCGCGGGATCTCGCAGCTGCTGCCGGTCGCGCTGCCGGTGGTGGGGCTGCTGGTGATCGTCGCGGTGGCGGTGCACCGGATCGGGCGGGGCGGCGCGGGCGGTCCGGGGGCCGGCGGCGACGCCGGTCAGGAGCGCGCCGCGGCGTGACCCGCGGCCCGGGGCGGTCTCGTCCGGTCCGGTGGGGTGTGGCAGGCTGTCGATATGTCTAGACCAATTTTCGAAGTCATCGCGCTGACGCCCCAGGACGCCCAGGCCGCCGAGTCGGGCGGCGCCGACCGGCTCGAACTGGTCACCGACATGGCCGCCGACGGGCTCACCCCGGCCGTCGAGGACTTCGCCCGGATCCGGGCCGCCGTCGGCATCCCGCTGCGCGTCATGCTCCGGATCCGGGACGGCTTCGCCCCCGGCGACCTGGACGGGCTGTGCGCCCGGGCCGCCGAGCTGCGGGCCGAGGGCGCCGAGGAGTTCGTCTTCGGCTTCCTCGACGCCGACGGCGCCGTCGACCTGGCCGCCACCGCGGCCGTCGCCGAGGCGGTGGCCGGCTGCCGCTGGACCTTCCACCGGGCGATCGACCACAGCGCCGACCGGGCCGCCCTGCGGGCCGCCGTCGGCGCCCTGCCCGGGCTGGACACCTTCCTCACCTCGGGAGCCGCCGCCGGGGTGGACGCCGGGCGCCGGGTGCTCTCGGCCGAGCTGGCCCGGGCGGGCGGGCCCGGCCACCGGCAGCGGATCCTGATCGGCGGCAGCCTGCGGGCCGAGCACCTCGCGGAGCTGCGGGCCGAGGGCTTCGACGCCTTCCACGTCGGCGGCGCGGTGCGGGTCGACGGCTGGCACACGCCGGTGGACGCGGCCAAGGTCGCCGAGTGGCGGGCCCGGATCGACGGCTGAGCGTGGAAGCGCCGACAGCCGGGCGGCCGGTGCCCGTCGCACGGAGAAGGGGGCCGGGCCGTTCGCGGCCCGGCCCTTCTCCGCGTCGTCAGCGGAGCCGGTCCGGCAGCGGCTCGGCGTGCAGGACCGTCAGCCCGGAGACGGCGCGGGTCAGCGCCACGTACAGCCGCCGCAGGCCGGACCGCTCGTCGGGCTCGCCGGCGATCACCGCGGCGGGCTCGTCCAGCACCACGTAGTCGTACTCCAGACCCTTGGCCAGCGAGGCCGGCACGAGGGTCAGCCGGGCCTCGGCGCTGGTCTCGGTGCCGGGGGAGAGGTGCGGCAGGCCGGCCGCGGCCAGTGCCTCGGCGAGCAGCGGGATCCGGACGTCGGCGGCGATCAGGCCGGTCGAGCCCTCGCGCTCCAGGGCCTCCCGGCAGGCGGCGACGACCGCCTCCGGCAGCTCCCCGTCCGGGACGTGGCGGATCGCCAGCGAGCCGGGCGCCTCGCGGACCGAGGTGGCCGGGGCCAGGCCCGGGGCGATCTCCGGGAGCAGCCGGGAGGCGTACGCGATGACCTCCTCCGGCACCCGGAAGCCCTTGGTCAGCTCCTCGATGTGCGCCTCCGGCTTGCCCAGGTGGTGCAGCGCGTCCGGCCAACTCTCCGTCGCCCACGGGGTGGTGCCCTGGGCGAGGTCGCCGAGGACGGTGGCCGAGCCGGTGGTGCAGCGGCGGCCGACCGCGCGGTACTGCATCGGGGAGAGGTCCTGCGCCTCGTCCAGCACGACGTGGCCGAGCGAGGGCGTGCGCTGCACCAGGTCGGTGGCCTCGTCCACCAGGACGGCGTCGGCCGGAGTCCAGCGGGCGGTCTTCACCGAGCGGCCGGGCTTGGGCCACAGCACCGCCTGCTGCTCCTCGGGCGTCAGCACGCCCTCGGCGCACCCGGCCAGGAACGCCGGCTCGGAGAGCAACCGCAGCACCAGCTTCGCCGGGTCGACGGCGGGCCAGCACTCCTTGACCACCGCCTTGACCGCGCCGTTGCGCGCCACCGCGTCCTGCACCCGGTCGTCCGGGGCCTCGCCGCCCTGCTCCATCTTCAGCAGCACGGCGTGCGCGATGCGCTGCGGCAGGGCGTCGCGGGCGGCGCCGTAGCGCACCTCGCGGCCCTTCAACTCCTCGATGATCTCGGTGAGTTCGTACACCGGTACGCGCCAGCGGCGGGAGCCGCGGATCACCACGCAGGGCTCGGTGGGCAGCGTGATGCCGGCCCGCACCGCCCGGCGCAGCACCTCGGCCATCCGGGCGTCGCCCTTCAGCCGGGCCGCCTCCGGGGTGTCCTCGCCGCGCACCTCGACGTGTCCGACCAGCTGCTGCACGGTGGCCTGGGCGACGTCCAGCTCGCCGAGGGCCGGGAGGACCTGCTCGATGTAGGAGAGGAAGGCGTTGTTCGGCCCGATCACCAGGGTGCCGGTCCGGGCCAGGCGCTCGCGGTGCGCGTACAGCAGGTAGGCGACGCGGTGCAGGCCGACGGCGGTCTTCCCGGTGCCCGGCGCTCCCTGGACGCAGATGGTGCCCGTGACGTCGGAGCGGACGATCTCGTCCTGCTCGGGCTGGATGGTGGCGACGATGTCGCGCATCGGGCCGACGCGGGGCTTCTCGATCTCGGCGGCGAGCAGGGCGGAGGAGGTCTCCTCCTCGGCCGGGTCGGTGAGGTGCTCGTCCTCGTAGGCGGTGAGCTCGCCGCCGGTGTAGCCGAAGCGGCGGCGGCGCTCGACGTCCATCGGATCGGTGCGGGTGGCCCGGTAGAACGGCTGGGAGACCGGCGCGCGCCAGTCGATCACCATCGGGTCGCCGTCGGCGTCGTGGACGTGGCGGCGGCCGATGTAGAAGTTCTCTCCGCCGCCGCCCTCGCTCAGCTCCTCGCTGATCGCGTGCAGGTAGTCGAGGCGGCCGAAGAACAGCGGGGTGTGGGAGAGGTCGGCCAGGGCGGCGATCCTGGCCTCGATCTGGTTCTGCAGGACGACGGCGGACACCCAGGTGCCGGTCACGTCGCGCAGGTCCAGGGACTCGACGTCCTCGCGCATCGCTCGCAGCGCTGCCCGGGACGACGCCAGGTGGTCGCGTTCGCGCTGGAGGGGGTCGGTGGTGGGGGTGGCGGGCACAGCGAACCTTCCCGGCTGCCCCGGTGGCGGGCGCAGCGGATCGATGGAGCTCACGGTGGGGTACAGCCGACCGGTTGCCGAACGGTCGACGCCTCCCCCGGCTGCCTGCGGGACTTCAGCAGGTACCACGGTTCGGGAGGGGGCAGACGGACGATCCTAGACCCGTCCGGTCCGGGGTTCCAGCCGGGCAGGTCTCGGGGTTGCCCCTACCCCGGCCCCGGGGTCGCCCGTACACCCGGAGGACGACCTCCGTCCCGGCGGGTACGGCCTTTGGAGTGATGCCCTCGGCCGGTCGGGTGCCTACCGTTGAAGACATGAGCACCCAGAACCGCACCTCCCGTTCGGGCCCGGCCGGCGCGACCGCCGTCCAGGGCCGCCACCGCAATCCGCTGAGCACCGCCGTCCGCAACGTCGGCATCGCCCTGGACACCGCCGCGCGCGTGATCTTCCTCGGGCGCGACGGTGTCCGCTACTGAGTCGTCCGCAGCCGGGCCGTCCGCTGCTGGGCCGTCTGCCGCGGGGCCGTCCGGCTACAGCACGTCGTCCGCGTCGATGATCCGGTACGCGTAGCCCTGCTCGGCCAGGAAGCGCTGCCGGTGGGCGGCGAAGTCCTGGTCCACGGTGTCCCGGGCGACCACCGAGTAGAAGTGGGCCGCGTGGCCGTCCGCCTTGGGGCGCAGCACGCGGCCGAGCCGCTGGGCCTCCTCCTGGCGGGAGCCGAAGGTCCCGGAGACCTGGATGGCCACCGTCGCCTCGGGCAGGTCGATCGAGAAGTTCGCGACCTTGGAGACCACCAGGACGCCGATCTCCTTGTTCCGGAAGGCGTCGAAGAGCTTCTCGCGCTGGGCGTTGCTGGTCTCGCCCTTGATCACCGGGGCGTCCAGGGCCTCGCCGAGCTCGTCCAGCTGGTCGATGTACTGGCCGATGATCAGCGTCTGGTCCTTCTCGTGCTTCCTGACCAGCGCCTCCACCACCCGCCGCTTGGTCGCCGTGGTGGCGCAGAAGCGGTAGCGCTCCTCCGGCTCGGCGGTCGCGTAGGCGAGCCGCTCGGAGTCGGTTAGGGTGACGCGGACCTCGCAGCAGTCGGCGGGCGCGATGTAGCCCTGCGCCTCGATCTCCTTCCACGGAGCGTCGAAGCGCTTGGGGCCGATCAGGCTGAACACGTCGCCCTCGCGGCCGTCCTCGCGCACCAGCGTGGCGGTCAGGCCGAGCCGGCGGCGGGCCTGCAGGTCGGCGGTGAACTTGAACACCGGGGCGGGCAGCAGGTGCACCTCGTCGTAGACCACCAGGCCCCAGTTGCGGGCGTCGAAGAGCTCCAGGTGCGCGTAGACGCCCTTCTTCTTGGTGGTCATCACCTGGTAGGTGGCGATGGTGACCGGGCGGATCTCCTTCCTGGTGCCGCTGTACTCGCCGATCTCGTCCTCGGTGAGCGAGGTGCGCTTGACCAGCTCGTGCTTCCACTGGCGGGCCGAGACGGTGTTGGTGACCAGGATCAGCGTGGTCGACTTGGCCTCGGCCATCGCGGCCGCGCCGACCAGCGTCTTGCCGGCGCCGCAGGGCAGCACGACGACGCCGGAGCCGCCGTGCCAGAAGCCCTCGACGGCCTGCGCCTGGTACGGGCGCAGCTGCCAGCCGTCCTCCTCCAGGTCGATCGGGTGCGCCTCGCCGTCCACGTACCCGGCGAAGTCCTCGGCGGGCCAGCCGAGCTTGAGCAGCACCTGCTTGATCTGCCCGCGCTCGGAGGGGTGCACCACCACGGTGTCCGGGTCGACCCGGGCGCCGACCAGCGGGGCGATCTTCTTGGAGCGCAGCACCTCCTCCAGCACCGGCCGGTCGGTGGTGGCGAGGACCAGTCCGTGCGTCGGGTGCTTGAGCAGCTGGAGCCGGCCGTAGCGGCCCATGGTGTCGGCCACGTCCACCAGCAGCGCGTGCGGCACCGGGTAGCGCGAGTACGTCACCAGGGCGTCCACCACCTGCTCGGCGTCGTGGCCGGCCGCGCGCGCGTTCCACAGCCCGAGCGGGGTCACCCGGTACGTGTGCACGTGCTCGGGTGCCCGCTCCAGCTCGGCGAACGGCGCGATGGCGCGGCGGCAGTCGGCGGCCTTGGGGTGGTCGATCTCCAGGAGAAGAGTTTTGTCGCTCTGGACGATGAGCGGTCCGTCGTTCACGCGGGGGAGCCCTCCACTGGCTGACAGGGTGGATTGACGCAGACCCTCCAGTGTCGCGCATTCCGCCGGGAACGTGGACGGGCTACTTCCATTCGAACAGGACGGACTTGCCGTTGCCCTGGGGATCGTTGTCGAACTCGAACAGGCCGACCAGGTCGTTGAGGCGCAGGAACGCGTCGGCGGTGCTCTCGAAGAAGATGCTGCCGCGCCAGCTGACCGCGCCGCCCTCGGTGAAGTGGCCGATGCCGCTGCCGTGCCAGCTGTACGTCTCGCCCTTGTCCGTCATGCCGACGCCCTGGCCCTCGCCGAACAGCGAGCCGTCGGGCCGCAGCTCGGACTCGTAGCTGACGAACTCCCGGACCTGGTGGCCGAGCAGCTGCCCGGTGCCGGTCATCGAGACCTCCAGCGCGGGACCGCCGACCGTGGCGAGGACCCGTCGGCCGGTTTCCGTGGTGGTGAGCTCCGCTATCCGATCGCCGAGCATGATGCCTCCTTAGGAATCCCCCACTCCAGACTGCGCCCGCACCGGGGGCCCGGCAACGCTACGAGTGACCACCGTGCGCACTCGCTCGTTGAGCTGGTCATGAAGAAGTCGAAGCGCGTTCTCACCGCCCTCGCCCTGATGGGCACGGCCTTCGCCGCCACCGCCTCCTCGGCCGGTTCCGCCCACGCCCTCGCGGGCATCGGCGAGGGGCCCGGCGGCCTGCTCGCGGCGCCGGGCTTCCTGCTCGCGGACACCGTCACCGGGGGTGAACTGCCGGTCGGGCAGGGGCAGATCGGCAGCCTGGCGGACCAGGCCGTCAAGGAGAAGATGAAGGAGTCGCAGGGGCACTGATACGCCGTCGCCCCCGTCCCCGCACGGCGGTCCGCAGGCGGCCGGCGGCTACTCCTGGAGCTCGGCGACGCCGGTGATGCGGTGCAGGGCGAAGGTGCGCAGTTCGTCGGCGTGGTGGTCGAAGGCGGTGACGAAGCCGCCTTCGACCTTGACCGGGTCGATGATGCGCTGGCTGGCGATGCCCTCGGCGTTTAGGTAGCCGATCCACATCCGCTCGCCGAGGAGGACGGCCGTCTGGAGGGCGGCCAGGGTCTCGGCGGCGGCCGTGCGGGGGAGCCGGAGCGGGTCGGGCGTGGGCTCGCGGCGGGCGGCGGTGGCGGCGCGGTCACCGGCCCGGATGGCCTTGATGGCGGCGGCGAGCAGGGTGTCGTCGGGGGTGGGCGGGCCGTCGGGGACGGGTACGGGCGCCGTCCGGGGCGGGGTGCGGTGGCTGTCCGGGCGGGTGATCAGCACGTCGCCCTCGGCGGATTCGGCGGCCGGCGCGTAGCCCATGGTGCGCAGCGCGGCGAGCAGGACGTCCGGGGCGGCCTGGGAGGCGAGGACGGTGGGGGCGAGCAGCCGCAGCCGCAGGTCGGCGGAGCGGCGGTCGGCGAGCACCTCGTTCAGCAGGGACGGGTCGTCGCAGCGCAGGTAGGAGGAGGCGGCGCCGACCCGCAGGATGCCGTGCCGGCGGGCGACGTCGTCGATCAGGTACGCGAGGGGCTGCGGGACGGGTGTCCGGCTGTGCTGCTCCAGGAAGGCGCGCAGGTCGGCGGCGGTGCGTCCGGCGTCCAGGGCGCGGCGGACGGACGCCGGGGTGAAGCGGTAGACGGTGGCGCCGCCCTTGGACTCGATGTCGGCGCACAGGGCGAGGGCGTGGGCGAGCGGGGTGAGCAGCGGGCCGGGGGCGATCGCGGTGAGGTCCGGCTGGAGGATCACGTGGTCCAGCGGCTGCGGGAGCAGCGGGGCGAGCACCTCGGCCGGGTCGGCCTCGGCGGTGAGCAGGGCGCGGGCGGGGGCGGCGAGGGCGCCGCGGCCGGTGACGCCGAGCAGTTCGGCCTCGGCGAGGGTCCAGGCGGTGAGGTCGTCGCGCAGCTCGCGGCCGTCCTGGCCGGTCGGGCCCCCGCGCAGCGGGCGCTGCCAGCGCAGGGTGGGGAGCAGGTCCTCGGCGGTGGCCGGGGTGCCGGGCGGGAGTTCGGCGAGCAGCGCGAGGGCGGCGCGGCGGACGGCCGGGGCGAGGGTGCGGTCGAGTTCGGGGCCGAGGGCGGCGCGCGCCTTGCCCTTGCCGTCCGGGCTGCCGGCGAGGGCGGGGACGCGGGTGGCGGCGAGCCAGGCGGTGGCGAGGACGGACCAGCGTTCGGCGGTGTCGAGCTGCAGCCAGGTGTCGTAGCCGGGGGTCGGGGCCCAGCGTTCGTCCACCTCGCCGTCGGGTGCCAGCAGGCCCGCGGTGTAGGCGAGTTCGAGCCAGAAGGCGGCCTGCTGCTCGGTGGTCTCCAGGGCCTGGGCGGCGCGCTTGAGGTCGCGCACGCCGAGGCCGCCGGCCCGCAGGGTGAGCGGCGGGGTGAGGCCCCAGCCGTCCAGCAGCTCCTCGACGGTCTTGACGGCGGTGTGGGCCTGGCCGGCCGCGGCGCCGTCCACAGCCTGTGGATCGCGCGGGGCGGCGGCGGGCGCGGGTTCCGGCTGGACCGGCTCGACGGTGCGGTGGGTGCGGCCGCCGCGCAGGTGCAGGGCGAGTTCGCGGGGCAGCACGACGCTGCCGGGGCTGGTGGGCAGCAGCAGGCCGCGGGCGAGCAGCCACTCGACGGGGCTCTGCGCGTCCTCGGCGGTGACCGGGCGGGCGGCGTCCGGGACGGTGCCGGTGGGCGGGCCCCAGACCAGCCGGTCGAGCAGCCGCAGCGCGGGCTCGGGGGCGGTGTCCAGCAGCGCGGCGCAGCGGGTGCGGTCGGTGAGCAGCGCGGTGAGTGCGGCGACGGCGGTGACCGGGTCCGCGGTGGCGGGCCGGCCGGCCGAGGCGAGCAGTTGCTGCAGCCGGGCCGGGGAGGTGCCGGCGGTGGCGTCGGCGAGGGTCGGGCCGAGCCCGGTGCGGCCGGGGTTGGCGGCGGTCGGCGCGAGCGCCTCGCGGACGGCGAGGACCAGTCGCAGGCCGTTGTCCGGGCCCCAGAGCAGTGCCCGGTCGCGCAGGGTGGCGATCGCGCGGGGCAGGGCGGCGGCGACGGCGGACCGGTCGGCCGGGGTGAGCGGGGTCGCGCCGGGGTGCGGCTTGACCTTGG
This sequence comes from Kitasatospora sp. NPDC096140, assembly GCF_040303045.1. Classification (NCBI taxonomy): domain Bacteria; kingdom Bacillati; phylum Actinomycetota; class Actinomycetes; order Kitasatosporales; family Streptomycetaceae; genus Kitasatospora; species Kitasatospora sp. NPDC096140. The sequence goes on along the minus strand of NZ_JBEOUW010000041.1, from coordinate 61,063 downwards.
CCGGGCCGGTCAGCAGGGAGCGGACGGTGGTCACGGAGGTGCCGTCCGGGGTGGTGGCCAGTGCCTCGGCGACCTGCAGGGTGAAGCGGTCCAGTCGCTCCAGGGCGCGCAGTGCGGAGGCGCGCGAGGAGAGCCGGGCGGACAGCTGGGTGAGGTCGCCGGGGACGGGGTTCAGCAGGTCGGGGCGGGAGCGGAGCAGGGCGGCGAGCGCGTCGTCGGGACGGGCGCGCAGCTCCTCGGCGAGGGTGCGCGGGCCGGTGGTGGACCGGCCCCGGCGTTGGGGGCCCTGCTGTGTGGTCATTCGACCTAGGTTAGTCGGGCGGGCCGACGGCGTGGTGTCCCGCGCACCGCCGGACCGGCGGCCGCTCCGCCCCGGCGGCCGGACTCGCGTGGGCGGGGGCGGGGTGGGTAGCGTCACGCCGAGGGCGGTTCGGTGGGCGGCCGCGCTCTCCAAGGGCGGGCCGGGCGAGGCGGGGTGTCGGAGATGACGGACGGCGAGTGGTGGCGCAAGAGCGGGCCGTGGAGCGAGCGCCCGGCCGGGGGTGCGGAGGACCGGACCGCACCGGGCGGTGCCGTTCCGGGCGCCGGGGCGGGCGTACCGGCCGCCGCGGGCGCCCTGTCCGTGCCGCCTGCGCCGTCGGTGCCGCCCGTGCCCGCGTCGGATCCTGACAGCGTGTACGACCCCCCGGCGCCGAGTGCGGCCGGGATCCCGTCCGTCCCGCTGAACCCGCCGGACGCGGTCGAGGCCGAGCGGCGGGCGTCCGCGATCCCGCCGCCGACGGTGAGCAGCACCGGCCCGTGGACCATGACGGTGTTCGACTTCTCGGACGGGCCGGAGCCCGCGCCGGGGCCGCTCCCCGGGCAGCGTGCGCCGGAACCGGCCGACGGGTCTGCCGAGGCCGGGGCCGCGGCGCAGCCGGCGGGGCCCGGGGCGGACCCGAAGGCGGCGCGGCGGGCGGGGAAGCTGCGCCTGACCAAGGGCAAGGCGGCTCCGCAGGCCGCCGTCGGCGCGCCCGGGGCTCCCGCGGGCGGGAAGGCGGCGGGGAAGGCGGCCGGGAAGGGTGCCGGAAAGGGGGCGGCGGGCAAGGACGCGGGTGCCCGCAAGGCGTCCCCGCTGATCCTGCTCTCCAGTGCTCTGCTGGTCGGCGGCGCCGTCACCGGCTTCTTCCCGGTCATGCTGGCCGGCTGGGGCCTGGGCTACCTGTCCCGCCAACTCTCTGACCTGATGCGCAAGTTCGTGATCCTCGGCATTCCGCTGATCACGATGAGCGCGACCACCCTGTACAGCATGCAGCACGCCAAGCAGGGCGGCGCCCAGGGCGGCGGCGGTCTGCAGTCGGGCTCCCCGCTGGGCCAGATCAGCTGGTCGTCGGCCCCGAACGTGCTGCGGCTGTCGGCGGTGATCTCCGCGGTGGTCCTGCTGCTGGTCGGCATGCGCCGCCGGCCGCCGCAGCAGCAGGGCTGAGGCGCCGGCGGTCACCGGGGCCGTCGGCCGTCGGCCGGCGGCGGGGCGCGGTCGGCGGGTCGGCGCGGTCGGCGGGGTCGGTGCGCAGCCGTGGGCGGTCAGCCGTCGGCGAGGTGGACGAGGCGGCGGAAGGTGTCCGGATCGCCGAGGTGGTCGGTGATCCAGCGGGCGACGGTGGCGCGGGCGGCGGTGCCGGCGCGGGGGAGCGGCCGGTCGTAGGAGACCAGGGGGTGGGCGGACGACGGCCCGTCCTTGAGCATCGGCACGCGGACGACCGTCCAGTCGACGTCCGACTCGGCGAGCACCTCCTCCATCCGGGCCAGGTCGTGGTGGATCTCCCGGTACAAGCGGTCGACCACGAGCCTGGTCACCACCCGTTGGGCGAGCGGGAGCCGGCTGGGGTCCAGCCCCGCCGAGCCCATGGTCACCAGGTGCGCGCCGCCGCCGGCCCGCACGGCGGCGGTCAGGGCCCGGGCGCCGTCGGAGAAGACGGTGGTGGCCCGGCGGCCGGTGGTGCCGAGGGCGGCGACGACGACGTCCTGGCCGTCCAGCGGTGCCAGCAGCGACGCGGGTTCGTGGACGTCGGCGGCCGCGGTGCGCGGGGTGCCGTGCGCGAACTCCGGTAGCCGGGCGGGGGTGCGCGCGACGGCGGTGACGGTGTGTCCGGCCGCCAGGGCGAGGTCGACCACCAGGCGGCCGGTACGGCCGGTGGCGCCCACGACTGCGATCCTCATCGGTTCCTCCTTGTGATCGCGGGGCTCCCCCGCGAGCCCGTGCGGCCCCGGCGGTTCGCCCTTGCGATTCATTCAGACGGACTGTATGAATGAATCAAGTGAACCACAGCACACCGTGAGAGCAAGCCCCGAGTGCAAGCCCGAAGGAGCGATGGGACATGGGAGTTCGACAGGCGCGGTACCCCGACCTGAACGGCCGGGTCGTCGTGATCACCGGCGGCAGCCGCGGCATCGGCGCGGAGACCGCCCGGGCCTTCGCCCGTCAGGGCTCGGCCGTGGCCGTCCTCGGCCGGGACGAGGCGGCGCTGGCGGAAGTGGCCGCGGAACTGCGGGCGGAGGGCGCCAGGGCGCTCGGACTGGTCGCCGACTGCACCGACCCGGCGGCGCTCGACGCCGCCGCGGCCCGGATCGAGCGGGAGCTCGGCCCGGTCGACGTTCTGGCCGCGTTCGCCGGCGGCGACGGCTACCCCGTACCGACCGTCCGCGAGACCGAGGAGCACTGGCGGGCCGTCGTGGACGGCAACCTCACCGCCACCTTCCTCACCGTCCGGGCCTTCCTGCCCGGCTTCTCGGCCCGGCGCAGCGGTTCGATCGTCACCATGGCCTCGACGGCGGGCCGACTGCCCAGCGGGGCGTCCGCCGCGTACGCCGCGGCCAAGGCGGGGGTGCTGATGTTCACCCGCCACCTGGCGCTGGAGGTCGCCGGCGAGGGCGTACGGGTCAACGCGGTCGCGCCCGGGGCCGTCCGCACCGAGCGGACCGCGGCCCGGATGCCGCTGGAGGTCCAGGCCACGGTCGCCGCCGCGCACCCGCTGGGCCGCCTCGGCGAGCCGGAGGACCTGGCCGCCGCCACGCTGTTCCTGGCCTCCGACGCCTCGTCCTGGATCACCGGGCAGACCCTGGACGTCAGCGGCGGCCGGGTCATCGTGTGAGTGCCGGGGCGTCCCGGCGCGGGTGAACCGGCCGGCGACCCCGCCGGTTCGCGCGATACTGCCAGTTCACGCGGAACCTCCGGTTCACGCGGACGGCACACGCGGAACGAGTGGAGGCGAGCGGGATGAGCCCCCGGTCCTACCGGATGGGACAGCGGCAGGCGGAGGTCGACGAGACCCGGGCCCGGATCGTCGCGGCCGCCCGGGTGCACCTGGCGGAGACCGGCGGGCTCTCGCTGGACGCGGTCGCCCGCCGCGCGGACGTCGCCCGGGCCACCGTGTACTACCAGTTCGGCTCCAAGACGGGCCTGCTGGAGGCGGTCTGCGACGCCCTCGCCGAGCAGGGCGGCATGGCCCGGCTGGCCGAGGCGTTCACCCTGGCCGACCCGTGGGCGGCGGTGGACCGCTTCGTCGAGGTGATGGGCGGCTTCTGGGCGTTCGACCGGGTCTGCACCCGCCGGCTGCGCGCCCTCGCCGCCCTCGACGACGAGGTCGGCCGGGTCATCGCCGACCGCGACGCCCGGCGCCGGGAGGGCGCGGCGGTCCTGACCGGCCGCCTTCCCGCCGCCCCGCCGGACGCGGCCGGCCTGCTGTTCGTCCTGACCGCCTTCGAGACCTACGACGCCCTGGCGGCGGAGGTGGAGCCGACCGCGGGGGACGGGCCGGCCGCGGCCGTTCCCGCCGTCACCCGCCTGGTCCGCGCCGCCCTCGGCGGGCCGGGGGCGGCGGCGGGTTAGGAGGGTAGGGGGGCGGCGGGGCATGGCGCGGCGCGGCATGGCGCCGGGCCTCAGCGCAGCGGGAGCGCCTTGACGCCGGAGAGCACCGGGACGAGCTGGTACCGACCGTCCCCGGCGCCGCAGGCGGGCTTGGTGTCGGGGGTGTCGGAGATGTTCGTCCCGGCCTTGAACCGGCCGTCCCCGCTCGGGGCGAAGGTCGTGAAGTGGTCGTGGTAGCCGGCGTAGTAGTACATGCACTGGTGCAGGTTCAGGTACCGCCCGGCGGTCAGGTCCAGGGGCGTGGCGCTCGACAGCAGGGGGATGGGCAGGTCGGTGCCTCCTCCGCCGCAATTCGGTGCGGTGTCACGGGTGTTGGAGACATTGGTGCCGGCGACGAACTTGACGTCGGTGGTCCCGACCGTCGTGGTGAGGTGGTCCTTGTCGTAGTCGCTCCAGAAGACGCACTGGTGCAGGTTGAGGTAGCGGCCGGCCGTCAGGTCGTAGCCCTCGGCGGCCGTGTAGACGTCGGGCGTGTAGTTGCCGTCCCCCGGGCCGCACACGGCGGCGGAGACCGGGGTGTCGGAGACGTCCGTTCCGGCCTTGAAGCGCCCGTCCAGGCTCGGGACGAGGGTGGTGATGAGATCGAAGCTGTCCGGCAGGAACGGGCCGGCGTAGACACACTGGTGCAGGTTCAGGTACCGGCCCGCCGGGGGCGGCGGCGCGATGCCGGCGGTGGCGGCCGGAACCGGGCCGACCAGGGCGGTGACGGTCAGGACGGCGGCGGCGAGCGCGGCGGGGGAGCGTGGGGACAGGCGCATCGGGGGACTCTCCGTGGTGCGGTGCGGCCGCCCGGGACGAGCGGCCGTCACGCACGAGGCTTCCCGCCCGCCCGGTGCTCCCGGCCGGAGCGCGGCAGATTCACCTGAACGACCGTCCGCTCCCCCTCCCCGTGTTGACGCGGAGGGTCAACTGGCCTGCCCGGCAGCCGTGCTGAGGATTACGGCGAGGACGGCGGCGGGGTCGTCGGTCGGCAGGGCGTGGCCCGCACCCGGAACCAGGGTGACCCGGGCGTCCGGGACGAGGTGGTGCAGCCGGGCGGCGGCCTCCCGGGCGTCGTGCAGGGCGCTGCGCTCGCCGAGCAGGAAGTGCGCGGGGCCGTGGAGGCGGCCGAGTTCCTCGTCGGTGAGGGTGGTGGCCGGCGGCAGCCGGCGGCGGAAGCCCAGGGAGGCGCGCATCAGGGCCATCAGCTCGGTCTCCAGGATCGCACTGTTGCCGACCAGTGCCGCCAGTCGGGGCCGGAGCGGGCGCGGGGCCAACGCGGCGAGGCCGCCGGCGATGAGCCAGGCGTAGAAGCGGCGGCCGGGGTCGGCCAGGCCCGCCGGGTCGACCAGGGTGAGGGTGGCGGTCCGCCCGGGGTGGTGGATCCGGTGGTTGAGGGCGATCCAGCCGCCGTAGGAGCAGCCGACCAGGTGGACGGCCGGCAGGTCGAGCCCGGCGAGGAGGTCCTCCAGCCAGGCGGCGGCGTCGCGCCCGTCCCGGACGGGGGCGCTCTGCACGCTGGCGCCGGGTTCGCCGACGGTGTCCACGGCGATGACGGGGTGCCGGCGGGCGAGGTCGTCGAGGTGGCCGTGCCACATCAGCGCGTTGCCGCCCGAGCCGGGCAGCAGGACGATCGGCTGCCCCTCGGCGGGGCCGGTGCGGTGCACCCGGGTGGTGCCGAAGCCGGTGGGGACGTCGAGCGACGTCCGGGGGCCCGGCCACAGTCGGGTCAGCGCGCGCTCGTACGCGGTGCGGAAGCGGGCTTCGGCCTTGCCGTTGCTGAACTCGCTGATTCGCATGATACATGTGTATCACATGCATGATACGGGTGTACCAGAAGAAGGGCCCCGACCGTCGGGCCCCGCCACGGAGGTCGGAACATGACCGCGAAGGTCGAGCACGAAGAGCGTCGGCGGCAGATCGCCGAGGCCCTGCTGCGCATCGCCGACACCGAGGGCCTGCAGTCGGCCAGCATGCGGGCGGTCGCGGCGGAGGCCGGTGTCTCGCTGCGGCTCGTGCAGTACTACTTCACGACCAAGGAGGGCCTGCTGCTCGACGCCCTGACCAGGCTCGGCGCCCAGCTCCAGGCTCGGATGGAACGGTGGATCGGCGAGGCGCGCGCACCGCAGGAGGTCGTCACCGCGATCCTGTCCTGCATCCTGCCGACGGACGCCGAGAGCCGCCGGATCACCAGGACGTACGCCGCGTACTACACGCTGGTGCTCAACGACCCCGCGGTGCTGGAGAAGCAGGCCGCGCAGCCGCCGGCCCTGCTGGAGGGCTTCCTCGCCAAGCAGCTCCGCGCGGCGCAGGAGGCCGGGCAGATCGACGCCCGCCGGGACACCGCGGTGTCCGCGGCCGGACTGCTGGCCATGGTCAACGGCCTCGGATCCAGCGTCCTGGGCGGCCAGCGCGACGGCGAGGAGGCGCTGGCGATCCTCACCTACCACCTGGACGAGCTGTTCCGGACGCCGTGAGACACGATCGGGTCGGCCACGGCGGACGGACTGCCGGGCCGTCAGCGGACCTCTATACACTCGCGTACGACCGTGGGATGGGAGTCGTGAATGTATGTAAATAAGCTGGCCATGAGCGGCATCCGAGGGTTCGACGGTCGACGGAAATTCGAACTCGACTTCTCTCGGCCGGACGGGAGCCACGCGGGCTGGACAGTCCTGGCCGGGCGCAACGGATCAGGCAAGACGACGATTCTTCGGGCGATCGCGATCGGCCTCATCGGACAGCGGTTGGCGTCGCAGGTGGAGGACTCGCTGGAAGGATGGCTCTCCGAGAACCGGAAGCAGGGAAGCATCCGGCTCGAAGTGTCGAACGACTCGCTGTGGGACGCCGGATATCCGGACGACACGGTCGATGCGATCGAGATGGCCTGGAGGACCGGGCCCGTGAAGCGCAAGGGCGGTGAGCGCATCCTTCCCCGTGGGATCAGGGATCGGCTCCCGATCGAGATCAGTGAGCGCTTCGAGTCCGAATTCGAGGAGCGCCGGTCGTTCGCGCGCGTTTCCTTCAAGGCGTCCGCCGAACTGGAAGAGGTCCTCTGGTCCGGTGTGGGGTATCCAGGATGGTTCCTTGCCGGATACGGCCCATTTCGCCGTTTGACCGGGGGAAACGAGGAGGACGACCGGGCCTCCCGGCATGCCGAGGAGGTCGGTTTCCGCAGAATCCCCGACTACGCGAACAAGCTGTTCGCCGTCCGAACCCTGTTCAACGAGCGTGACTCGCTTTCCGAAGCGGTCAGCTGGCTCATCCGCCTCCACATGCAACGACTTGAGGACCTGCAGCGCGGCGAGAAGAAGAGCGGATCGACGGACCTCCTGGAGTCGATCTTCGCGCTGCTCCAGGACGGGCTCCTGCCGGACCACTACAAGGTCTCCCGGGTCGACCTCCAGGGGCTCTGGATCACCAACGAGGAGACCGGCAGGTCCACCCCGCTCCGGCAGATGAGCGACGGATACCGGACGGTCGTCGCGCTGGTGCTCGACATCATCCGGCGCATGTTCGCCGCGTACCCCTATCCGGACCTTCACCGGGTCGTGTACGAGAACGACACCCCCACCCTCCGCCACCCCGGGGTGGTGCTGATCGACGAGGTGGACGCGCACCTGCACGTGTCGTGGCAGCAGCGCATCGGCGCATGGCTGAAGGCGCACTTCCCCCAGGTGCAGTTCATCGTCACGACCCACAGCCCCTACATCTGCCAGGCCGCCGACGAGAACGGACTCATCAGACTGCCCGGCCCCGGCGAGACGAGTCCACCGAGCATCGTCGAACCCGGCCTGTACCGAAGGGTGGTGTACGGCACCGGCGACGATGCGGTCATCTCGGACCTCTTCGGACTGGACACCCCGTACTCCGCCAAGGCCCGTGACATCCGGAGGAGCCTGGTGGAGCTGGAGACGAAGCTCGTCACCGGCCGGGCGACGGAGGAGGAACTGGTCCTTCTCCGGGAGCTCAAAACGCGTCTCGCGAGCTCTCCGGTGACGCGCGTCGACGAGATCTCGGCGAGGCTGCTCGGAGAGTCCGGCGGCGGTGACCGGTGATTCCGGTGCGTCGGTTAGAGCTGCCCGGTGCGGTGGAGCTGAGGCTCGGCGTGCTGACCAGGGAGGTCACGGCGACCACCGGTTCCGTCGAGCAGGTCAGGACCGCCAACCTGGCATGGAAGCGGAAGACCTTCAGAAGGGACGCGTACGCGCCCGCACTCGGCAGGCTCAAGGAGATGGCGCCGGGGCATGACTGCTGCATGTACTGCGGCCAGAACCTGGCGGATCACATAGACCACTACGTGCCGATCAATGTCGATCCGCTGCAGGCCTTCTCGTGGTTGAACTACCTCCTGGCCTGCAGTACGTGCAACAGCAGGTTCAAGAAGGGTGCGCACGCGGTCGACGACACGGGGATCCCCATGCTCGTCAACCCGACGGTCGAGGACCCGTTCGTCCACCTCCACCTGGTCCTGGACACGGGCGAGTACTGCGGTCTGAGCCCCCGAGGCGAGTACACCGTCAGCACGTGCGGACTCAACGCCGACAAACGCCCCGAGGCCCGCCGCCACGCACGGAACGTGATGTCCCTCGCCCTTGAGCGGTGGTGGACCGCCCGGGACCGCGGGCTCCCCGACGAGATGTCCCACGCACTGAGCGTGATCCGTGACCAGCCCTTCGCCGGAGTGTTCCAGGCGATGCTGAGGCAAGCCGTGAGAAGCGAAGCCGACCTGCTCTTCGCCGGGATCCGCGACAACGCCCGGTTGCTGGACATCCTGCGCTCGCCCGGTGTGCAGAACGAACTTCGGATCTCCGTCTAGGACACCCGCCGGCCCCGCGCGCCGACGAGCGCGAGGGGCCGGCGGGGGCGCGGCCGGTGCGGGCCGGTGCGTGGCGCCTACAGGTGCTTGGCCAGCGCCCGATGGATGCGCTGCCAGGCGTCCTCGGTGGCCGCGGCGTCGTGCCCGTCGGCGCGGTCGGCCGCGAAGCCGTGCCCGGCGCCCGGGTAGGTGACCAGCTCGTGGACGACCCCGGCCTCGGTGAGCTTCTCCTCGACCGCCTGCCACTCGGCGAGCGGCAGGATGTGGTCCTGGTCGCCGTTGAAGCCCAGCAGGAACACGCCGTTGGCGGCGATGCGGTCGGCGGTCTCCAGCGGCGGGACCGGGCCGACCAGCGGGAAGCCGGAGTTGAGCATCCAGCCCGGGTAGAACACGGCGGCCAGCTCGAAGCGCAGCTCGGTGGCCGCGCGGACGGCGATGTGGCCGCCCATGCTCGTGCCGAGGAAGGCCACCCCGTGGCCGTCCGCCGCCCCGCGCGCCGCGGCCAGCGCGTCGGCGGCGTCGGCCACCAGCTGGTCGCGGTCCAGGGCGCGCATCAGGACGAGACCGGCCTCGCGCTCCTCGGCGCTGTAGCCGAGTTCGGTGCGGCGGGCGCTGCGCCAGTAGAAGTCCGGTGCCAGCGCGACGTACCCGAGGGCGGCCAGCTCGGCGCAGATCCCGCGGACGTAGGCGTTGACCCCGTACAGCTCGGAGCAGACCACGACCGCGCCGCGGACCTGGCCCTCCGGGTGGTGGACGTAGGCCTCGATGCCGCCCGGCGTCCCGATCTCCTGCCAGTGACCCGTCATCAGTTCCCCCGTGGTGCAGGTCGGATGGTTTCGGCGGACATCGTAGACGGTCGCCGCGGCGGGGGCCGCCCCCCTCGCCGGGCGGGGGTTAACACCCGTACGGGACGGGTGCTTTCCCCGTTCTCCGGGCCACCCCGCCGAACCAGACTCGGGGCCATGCCCACACAGCCCGTGACGATGACCGTCGCCCCCGCCCCGCAGGCCGAGAGCGCCGGCAGCGACTTCGCCCGACTGAGCCGCCGGATGGCCGCCGAGGGCCTGCTCGACCGGCGCCCCGGCTACTACGCCGCGCGCACGGCCCTGGTGCTCGCCGCGTTCCTCGGCGGCTGGTGGGCCCTGTTCGCGCTGGGCGACACCTGGTGGCAGCTCGGCCTGGCGGCGGCGATGTCCGTCGTGTTCGCCCAGGTCGCCCTGCTGTCACACGATCTGGCGCACCGCCAGGTGTTCAGTCGCCGGTTGCCGAGCGAGATCGGCGGCCGGATCGCCGCCAACCTGCTGATGGGCATGAGCTACGGCTGGTGGATGAACAAGCACACCCGCCACCACGCCAACCCGAACCACGAGGAGCGGGACCCGGACGTCGCGCCCGACCTCCTCGTGTGGTCCCAGCGGCAGGCCCGGCAGGCGAGCGGGATCGCGCGGTTCATCGGGCGCCGACAGGCGTTCCTGTTCGTCCCGCTGCTCCTGCTGGAGGGCCTCAACCTCAGCTTCAACAGCTTCCGCGCGCTGCGCAGCCCGACGATGAAGCGCCCGGTGCTGGAGGGCGTGCTGCTGGTCGTGCACTTCGCGGCGTACTTCGGGCTGGTGTTCGCGGCGCTGCCGGCGGGCAAGGCGATCGCGTTCCTGGCCGTGCACCAGGCGCTGCTCGGGGTGTACCTGGGCGCGGTCTTCGCCCCGAACCACAAGGGCATGCTGATGGTGACGCCGGAGATGAAGCTGGACTTCCTGCGCCGCCAGGTGCTCACCTCGCGCAACGTGCGCGGTGGCGTGGTCATCGACGCGGTGATGGGCGGCCTCAACTACCAGGTGGAGCACCACCTGTTCCCCAGCATGCCGACCCCCGCGCTCGGGCGGGCCGCCCGGATCACCCGGGAGTTCTGCGCGGAGGAGGGGATCCCGTACTACGAGACGGGCCTGCTGCGGTCGTACCGCGAGATCTTCGCGCACCTGCACCGGACGGGGGAGCCGATCCGCTTCGGCGAGTGAGTGCGCGGGTCGAGGGACGGGAGTGGGAAGTCGGCGGGGCCGACTTCCCACTCCCGTTCAAGCCCGGGGCCGCCGCCGCGGGGCCGCCGGGGGCCCCCCCAAACCCGGGGGCGCGCGCGGGGCCGGGGGGCCCGCCCCCGCGCA
>NZ_JBEOUW010000041.1:29825-50192 GCF_040303045.1 Kitasatospora sp. NPDC096140 | reverse complement strand
GCGACGGCGACCATTCCGGCACGGTCGCCGGTGCCCAGCTTGCGGGCGATCCGGGCGAGGTGGCTCTTCACGGTGAGCGGGGAAGTCGGCGGGGCCGACTTCCCACTCCCGTTCAAGCCCGGGCAGGCACCGGGGCGTCCGGGGAGTCCAGCCAAACCGTCTGGCCGTCGGGCGTGACGGTGAGGCCGAAGCGCTCGAAGCCGGGGCGGCCCCGGTCGTCCCACCAGCGCCAGGCGGATCGCACCTCGTCCCAGAGGCTGCGGGGGCCGGACTGGACGACCTCGTAGGCGGTGCGGTCGGGCTCCCAGTCGACGGTGGCCCAGGACGTCACGGCCGTGTCGTGCAGCCAGAGGGTGTAGGAGCCGTCCGCGTAGCGCTCGACGAGCGGAAAGACCCCGGGCACCTGCACCCCCACGGCGAACATGGCCGGCCAGCTGCCCAGGGCCTCCGGGGAGAGGGACGTCGACGACCGGATTCCGTCCGCCGGCCACGGCCCGGACAGGTACGCCAGGCTGCCGGGACGGATGGCCCGTTGGCGGCGGAGCCGCATGAAGGCCGATGATCCGACGAACCGGCCGCTCGCCGTGCCGTCGGCGCCCGCGGTGAGCCGGACCACGGCCTCCCCGCCGTACTCGGGGCCCCACGGCGCGACGATCAGGCCGCCCGACCTCGTTTGGGAAACCCAGGCGGGCGGCACCCGGCGAACCGAGCAGGTGGCGATCACCCGGTCGTACGGTGCGCGGGGCGGGTGGCCAGCGGCGCCGTCCCCGACCACCAGCGTCGGCGAGTACCGGGCGCGCTTCAGCCGCAGCTGAGCCTCGGCGGCATTGTCCTCGTCGACCTCGACCGTCACGACGTTGCCGGAACCGAGGCGCTGGGAGAGGAGCGCGGCGTTCCAGCCCGTGCCGGTGCCGACCTCCAGCACCCGGTCGCCCGGCTCGACGTCCAGGGCGGCGAGCATCGAGAACACCATGGTGGGCATGGAGTTGGAGGACGTGGGCGTGGTGCCGCGGTGTTCCCCGGTGTGGTCGCCGTCGTCCCACTGGGTGGTGAGCGGGACGTCGGAGTAGACGGCACGCCACCAGGCGGCCGGGTCGGCATGGCGGTTCACGGAGTCGCCCTGGCGGACGCCGTCGCCCTGACCGGGCCAGACGAGGTCCGGGACGAACCAGTGGCGGGGGACGGTGTCGTAGGCGGACAACCAGTCCGAGGTGAGGGACCCGTTTGCGATCAGCGCGGAGGCCAGCCGGGCCCGGCCGGCCTCCGCTTCCTGCTGCTCGATCACGCGTCAGTCACCCGACGCCGGGCCGCTGCCGTCCGAGGTGTTGCCACCCTCGTCGCTGCCGCCGCCACCGTGCTTGTTGCCGCTGCTGCTGTCGTCCTGCTGACCGCCGCCGGACCCGGATCCGGATCCGCCGCCGTGCTTGCCGTTGTCGAACACGGGCATGGTTTGCTCCTTTCAACGACGGTGTCGAATAACGTCGTTGAGACGTACGGTAGGGCGGCGGAGCGGGCCGGAAGGCGGCCGATTCTCGAATATTCCGGACCCGGGCCGGTGGGGTTCGCGGAGATTCCTCAGAAGGTGCCGAGAGCCCTGCGACAGCGGGTGATCACCTTGTGGGCCTCCGCACCGTAGACGGCGGAGGCGGCCAGGGTCTCCCAGACGCGCAGGTAGAGGGACACGTTCTCGGGCTGGTCGAGCCAGAGCTCGGCGTGCCAGTCCTCGACGATGACGAGTCGCTCGTCGTGGATCCAGAAACCGTTGGCAGGAGGCAACTTGAGCCGGGCTTCGAACGGGACGATGCCGAGGGAGACGGTGTCCAGGCCGATGACGCCAGCGAGACGGTCGAGCTGCGCGGCCATCACGGGCGGAGGGCAGACCAGGGCGCGAAGGGCAGATTCCCACATGAGGATGTGGTACTGCTTGCCGGACCGGTACAGGCTCTCCTGGCGCTGGATGCGGGCTCGTACAGCCTCGTCTATGTCGCGTGGGGACCGGTGGAGATCGACGTACGCGCTGAAGATGTGCCGGGCGTAGTCGGCGGTCTGGAGCATCCCGACAATCATGGCGCCTTCCCAGGCGCGCATGAAGTGCGAACGGTCGTGCTCGGCAGTCAGGGTGTCCTGCACCGGTTTGTGCCCGGCGGCCAACTGCCGTCGCCAGGACCGGGTCCCTGACTCGAAGGACCGCAGTCGGGCTGACAGTTCGGCTGCCGTGCGGGGCTGTCCGACAGCCTCGGCCCAAGCTTTGAGGTCGTCGTGGGTGGCCGTTTGCCGGCCGGTCTCCAGCTTGCTGACCTTGGACTGCGTCCAGCACAGGAGATCGGCCAGCTGCCGACCCGTGAGACCGCCCTCGGCCCGCAGCTCGCGGAGCCGCTGACCGAGGGCGATCCTGGCGTGCTGGAAGTCGGTGCTCACATGTCGGACGGTACCTGAGCACGGAACTCGTGGTGTGGGAGGGCGAAGTGCCATGCGGCGTCGCGCTCCTGGCAGGCGCGGGCAACCCGCACCGGGTCGGTGATCAGTTCGACGTGGGTCAGATCGTCGTCGGTATCGAAGTGCAACAGGGCGATGAATCGCGAGTCGAACAGCCAGGTGTCCTCCGCCGGGAGGCCCAGCCGGTCGGCGTCGGCACGCCAGAGCTGCCGGATGTCCTCCCCGACCATGCCGTTTCGAATGGAGTTGTTGAGCAGGTACCGCTGCCCGACGGAGGGTGGGTTGTCCATGATCCGCACGCGCTCGAACCGCTTGCCCAGGGCCGACTGTTCGCGGCGCGAGACGCACCAGGGATGGTCCAGGTCCCAATCGAGGTCGAGCCCGGCGACGAACCGCCGGTAGGACTCGCCCTGTTCGTCCGAGCGGTACCGACGGCGGGTCTCCAGTCGGAAGGCCGTGTGTTCGAAGCTCACGAACAGCTTGTCGAACTCGTCGAAGCTGATCAGCGTGCGTTCCCGGCTCATCGCTGCTCTCCTCGTAGTCGGTCGGACGGGATCAGGATGCCCTGGAACTGCCACGGCGGAAGCACTGATTCTCCAATGTTCGCCCGCAGAGTCGCAGTTGCACTGTCGAGGATCGGCCGTGGTAAGGCGCATGCAGTGGGGGTGGGTACCGTCGACTTCCTGCTCCGGGGAGGTGCCCCGATCTGCGTGACCGGGGATGTGAGGTGCACGGCATGGCAGGACGGATTCGGAGAATAATCAAGAATCAGTCCTGTTGGAGCGCCAGTTGAGGCCGAATATGAGACCTTCCTGACCGTCGGAGAAGGGGAAAGTCATGGCCAGGCGGCTGCGCGTCGTGGGTAGTACCTCGGGCGTCGGTGACTGTCCGACGCTGTACGAGGACGTGGACACCGGAGAGGTGGTGGTCCAGGGGTACGCCGTTACCGACCCTGAGGAGGTGGCACAGCTCAAGTACGTGAAGGACGATGAAGGCTTCGTAGTCGTGCCCCGAGAACTGCTCGTGAGGTTCGCGCCGAAGGAGGCAACGCCTGTGCCCGAGTTCGTCCCCCAGCAGAAGATCACCGAGTTCATCAACGACGGGTTCGAACACACCGCCTGGCGGCTGGAGACCAGGACCGGGTACCTCTCCGACAAGCAGATGCCCTCCTACTCGGAGTTTCTGCGCACCGGCGACACGGCCGGTGAGGTCGGACACCCCTGGTTCGAGAACGTGCGCCGCATGGTCGACAAGGGAAAGAGGTTCGAGCGGGTCCGCCTGGTGGACAACCCGCCCACCGAGGGGCAGCGGTACCTGCTGGCGTGTGCCCGGACCAACGTCGCTGCCGGTGAGGACATCCGGTGCATGTGGCGGGCGGACGCCGAGACGGCCGGCCTGACCGGGCTCTCGGACTTCTGGCTCTTCGATTCGCGAACGGTCGCGCGCTTCCACTTCGAGGGAGAACGCACCGTGGGCATGGAGCTGGTCACCGACCCACTGGAAGTCCTGCGAGCCTGCCAGGCCCGCGACGCCGCCTGGCACCACGCGACGCCGTACGCGGAGTTCAGGGCTCGGGTACCTTCCGGCATGTGAGCTCCGACTTTCGACATGCGCGGTCTGCTCTCGGTGCTCGGATGCGCGAGCTTCGCACCGAGAGCGGCCTGTCAGGCCGTGCCTTGGCTACGAGGCTGGGCTGGCCGCAGTCGAAGGTCAGCAAGGTGGAGAACGGAAAGCAGTCGCCCACCAGGGCCGATGTGGTGGCATGGGCCGCGGGTGTCGGCAGGCCCGATGCCGCTGCGGAACTGGTGGGCAGACTCCGGACGGTGGAGACGCAGTACCGCTCCTGGCGGCGCCAGCTCGCCGGTGGTGTGAGGCCGGTACAGGAGGCACATGCCGAGCAGGGCCAGCGGACCAGCGACCGTCGGTCATTCGACCCGACCTTGATTCCAGGCTTGCTTCAGACAGCGGGGTACGCCCGTGCGGTGCTCACCCGGTACACCCGGGTCCATCCATCGATTCGTGACGTCGATGCTGCCGTGGTTGCCCGTATGGAACGACAGAGAGTACTCAGGGATCGATTCCGATCATTCCATTTCCTGGTGTGGGAAGGAGCCCTCGTATCCCGTCTCTGCCCTCCGGATGTACTGGTCGACCAGCTGGAGCGCCTCGTGCCGTGGTTGGTGGAAGGGAACGTACGCCTCGGCATAGTTCCCTTTGGCGCCGATCTGGAAGTTCCCGTGGGAGTGGGTTTCTCGATCCACGACGACGCTCTGGTCGTGACCGAGTCATGGCACGCAGAGATGTGGCTGGACGATCCGGCCGACGTTGCACTTCACATCCGGGCATGGGATGCGTTGGCGGAAAGCGCTGTCTACGGCCCGGCAGCCCATCGTGTGATCGCCAGAGCTGCTCGTGCCCTTCGCGATACGCGTTGAGGAGCTCTTCCAGGGGCGGTCCGGTTTTGCGGCCCCTCGCGCGGTTGCGCGCGAGGGGCCGCTGGGGGTCAGGCGTGGTGGTCGAATTCGCCGGCCTTGATGCCCTGGAGGAGGGCGGCGAGGGCGGCGGGGGTGGTGCGGAGGACTATGTCACCCTCGTCGGACTCGCGGAGTTCGACCAGCCCGTCGACCGCGCGTACCTCCACGCACTCGTTGTTTGCTGCGCTGTAGCTCGACTTCTGCCACTCGGTCTTAGGCATACCTGGATTCCACCTCTTTCTTGATGAACCGGATGAAGTCTCGCGACTCATCCTCGGAAAGCGCAGCGGAGTCCACGCGGTCGAAGATGGCTCGATGCTTGGCCAGGTCTGCCGGGGAATCGAAGAAGAGCGTGCCCGGGGAAGTGTCCATCTGGACGGTATCGAGTTCAGGTACGGGGCCCTGTGCAAGGGTCACGTTCTCGCCAGCGCCAGGGAATGTGTCCACATCGAACGGCACCACCCTGATGGAGATGCCGTTGTCAGTCGAGTCTCCGATCAACGCATCAAGCTGGTCTGCGAGCACCCTGGGACCACCGAACTGCATGCGGAGTGCTGCCTCGTGGATGAACGCCCGAAGCGGGATCTTGCCGGTTCGGACCACTTGCTGCCGCTGTACGCGGAACGCAGTCCGGACATCGATGTCCTTGC
The DNA here is from genome assembly GCF_040303045.1 of Kitasatospora sp. NPDC096140. Classification (NCBI taxonomy): domain Bacteria; kingdom Bacillati; phylum Actinomycetota; class Actinomycetes; order Kitasatosporales; family Streptomycetaceae; genus Kitasatospora; species Kitasatospora sp. NPDC096140. The sequence goes on along the minus strand of NZ_JBEOUW010000041.1, from coordinate 44,632 downwards.
GGGGCAACGGCGGATAGACCCGAGCGAAGACCGCGGACGCGTAGCTCCCGGTTTGCAGAAGACCGGGGATGTACGTGGTGGTGGAGGTGGAGAGTGTCTTCGCGTGATGTTCGACCTCGGCTACCTCAAGGAAGTCCGTCGTCAGGACCTCTCGGTACTCCTCCCACCAGCCTCGGCCGCGTTCGGCGGTGATGTCGGCAAGGGCATCGATCATCGGACGATTCGCGTAGTTGCAGGCCGCAGCAATGGTGCGGAGGCGGTCTGCGCTGATTCCGATCCGCCCGGATTCCATCTGGGTGACCTGAGCGGGGTTCATCCCGACGAGACGACCGAGCTCGGATCCACCGAAGCCGGCTTGCTCGCGCATCCTCCGTAGCTCGATGCCAAACCTGCGCTGGCGGAGTGTCGGGTTGACGCGTGGCGGCATGGCTTCCTTCCGGGGGTGCAAGCACCTCAAGTCTGCCGTGCGGGCCGAGCGTCGGTCTACCGACTACCACGATAGAGGGAAGTTCCCGATGAGGGGGAAAATTATCCACTCCCATGCGCTACGGTCGTGCTCATCTCGATCCGACGGATCGTCAGTAACGCCTGCTAGCAAGCACCGCAGAGCAGCCGCGCCCATCTGCCTGGCCTGGCTCACGGCGACATGTGTTCCGCCGGTTCTTCCCTCACTCACGCCTCGGGAGAAGTCCCATGCGTCACCTCAACACGCCCTCGATCGCCCTCGCCCGTCAGTCCCTCCTCGACACCATGACGCGCGTCGGCTGGTCCCCCTCCACCATCTTCGACGCGCAGCTCGCGCTCGTCGAGCTCCTGGTCAACGCCTGGCGGCACGGCGCGACCCCCGCGCCGATCGTCCAGATCATCTCCGTCGACCGCTCCCTCCGCGTTTCCGTCACGGACGAGAGCCCGATCGTGCCCTCCCCGGCCGCCCGTGGCCTCCTCGCCGAGTCCGGCCGGGGCCTCCAGCTGGTCGCCGGCCTCACCCACCGTTGGGGCGTCGACCCCCAGGAGCGCGGCAAGTCCGTCTGGTTCGAGCTGGACGGTGCCGCGTGAAGCGCCACCCCATGAAGCCGACAGACCCCCGGATCCGGCACTACACCGACGACCACATCCGCACCCTCCTGGCCGAAGTCCAGGAGCGTGGCAGGAAGTTCGGCCTGATCTTCCCCTCCGCCGGCACCGACCGGACCCTCGACGGCCGGGTCCTCGTCCGCTTCGGCACCGCCCCCGCCTCCACCCTCCTGAACCTCCTCACCCTCCTCCTCGACGTCGACCGCGAGACCTGGTGCGATTCCTGATCGGGGCGGCCTTCGCCGTCCTCCTCGCGCTCGCCTTCGCGACCGTCGCCCTGGGCGTCGTCACCGCCCTCCGTGCGACCCCGCCCGACGAGGACGGGTAGCAGCACGCAGAGGAGGGCCGCGACCACCCCCGCTGGCCACGGCCCTCCTGCGCTCCTGCCCTACCCCTCCGGGCTCAGCTCTTCTTCTCGAACCCGGCGAGCAGGGCGCGCGGGTCGAAGGTGACCCGGATCCGGGCGATCTTCCCGTTCTCGACGTGCATCCAGTTCACCGTCGGGGTCGGCTCCGCGACGCTGGTGTTCAGCTCGAACCAGGTGATCACTTCGTCGCCCTCGGCGAGCCGCACCTTCACGTCGATCTTCTCCAGCACCTGCCCGAGGCCCCGCAGTCCGCCCAGTGCCTCCTCCACGCCGGAGGCGGTCCCCAGTGCCCCCACGAAGTCCACGTCGTCGGCGAGCACGCCCCGGAGGGTCTCGAAGTCGCCCGCCTCCCAGGCGGTGAAGTAGGTCTCGGCCAGCTCGCGTGCGTTCTTCGTCGTCGTCATGACTCCATCGTTCCGCGCGGCGATCCATCCGTCCAACAGATGGATCGGATGCCGGATATCATCGTTGATTATGGAGATGCACCAGCTGCGCTACTTCGCCGCCGTGATCGACGAGGGCTCCTTCACCGCGGCGGCCGCGCGCCTGCACGTGAGCCAGTCGGGGATCAGTACGCAGGTCGCCAAGCTGGAGCGGGAGCTGGGGCAGCAGCTGCTCGACCGGTCCGGCCGCGGTGTCCGGCTCACCCCGGTGGGCGAGGCGGTCCTCCCGCTCGCCAAGAACGCCCTCGCCACGCTCGACGCCATCCGCTTCACCGCCGCCGAGTACGCGGACGCGGTGCGCGGCCGGGTCCGCCTCGGCATGATCATGGGTTGCTCGATCCCGCCGTTCCTGGACACCGTCGCCGACCTCGGCCGCACCCACCCCGGCATCGAACTGAGCCTGCACGAGGGGCACTCCGACCTGCTCCAGGCGCAGGTCCTGTCGGGCGCCCTCGACCTCGCCCTGATCGGCTACGCGGGCGAGGTCGCCGCGGGCCTGGACGTCGACATCGTCATCGACGAGCAGGTCGCGGCCGTCGTCCCGGCCGGGCACCCGCTGGACCGGCCCGGGCTGACCCTCGGCGACCTGCGCGGGGAGAAGATCCTCTGCCTCTCCCCGGGCACCGGCATCCGCGCCGCCTACGAGCGTTCCTGCGCGCAGCTGGGCCTCGACCCGCGCGTGGACATCGACGCCAGCTCCCCGGCGACCGTTCTGCGCCTCGCCGAACGCGGCGCCGGCGTCGCGATCCTCAGCCCGTCCTCCGTGGAGGGTCCCGGCCTGAGCACCGTCCCGATCGCCGACGCCGCCGTCCGCTCCTGCCTCGGCCTCACGGGCCGCCGTGACCAGCACTCCCCGGCGGTACGGCTCCTGCGCGGCAAACTCCTCGCCGCACTGGGCGGCCCCCGGCCCTAGGCCTTCCAGTACGGGTCGCGTCCCGAGGCGGCGAGCGCACGGTCCCAGGCGGAGGCGTCGTCCGGCAGAGCGACCGCCCCGGCGAAGCCCTCGTACTGCCGGTACAGCTCGGCGTTCTCGGCCACGATCTCCAGCACCACCGCCGCGAGCTCCTCGTCGATCGGGATCTCCCCGCCGGTCGCCCGGGCGACGTCCCAGCCGTGCAGCAGCAGCTCCAGGATCAGCATCCGGGCGATCCCCACCGCCGGGACCGGCGAGCCGCCGAGGTCGACGTCCCCCTCCCAGACGGCCGGGTCGGACCACGCCGCGACGGCGCGCTCCAGCTGTGCCGCGTACGCCGAGCGCCATTCGGCGTCGGCGGTGAAGTCCCGCGCACTCAGCTCCGGGGGCAGCTCGGTGCGCAGGGCCCGGTGCTCCAGGCCGTGCGAGGTGTAGAGCACCCAGTGGTTGACCAGGGCGCGGGTGTCGAAGTCCGCGCAGGGCGTCGGCGCGGTCGGCGGGTGGTCGGCCGGGACGGCGGCGGCGACTCCGGCCGCGGCGGAGGCGGCGCGGGCCAGGAAGGGGTGCATCGGGTGGACGTTCATGCCCCCGATCCTGCGCCGGGACGCACCACCGGGTCTTGAAGAAACGCGACGGCTAACGTGGCCGCCATGGACTCTCCGGATCTCGGCCGCGGCGTGCTCCACCCGGCCCGGGCGGCCGAGCTGATCAGCGTGGACCGGCTGGAGCCGGCTCCCGAGGTGGCGCGGTTCGTCGAGTACTACTGGCGGGTCGGCTGGGACCTGCGCGGGCTGCCGGCGTACGAGCAGAAGGTGCTCGCCCACCCCAACGTCCATCTGGTGTTCGAGGCCCCGCGGGCGACCGTCTACGGGGTGGTCCGCTCGTTGTTCGTCCGTCGGCTGGAGGGCACCGGGCACGTGCTGGGCGTCCGGTTCCGCGCGGGTGCCTTCCGGCCGTTCGCGGGCTGCCCGGTGGGCGAGCTGGCCGACCGCACCCTGCCGGCCGCCGAGTTCTTCGGGCCCGCGGCCGACCGGCTCAACCCGGTGCTGTTGGGCGACGCGGCGGACCCGGCCGCCCTCGCGGACGCCTTCCTGCTGCCCCGGCTGCCCGCGCCGGACCCGGTCGCCGAGGAGGTCGCGGCGATGGTGGAGCGCATCACCGGCCGGCCGGACCTGTGCCGGGTGGCCGACCTGGCCGGGGAGTTCGGCCTCGGCGTCCGGCGTCTGCAGCGCCTGTTCGCCGAGTACGTCGGCGCCTCCCCGAAGTGGGTGCTGCGCCGCGCCCGGTTGCACGAGGCGGCCGAACGCGCGCGCCTCGGCGGCGAGTTGGACCTTTCCGCACTCGCCGCCGAGCTGGGCTACGCCGACCAGGCCCATCTCACCCGCGACTTCACCGCCGCCGTGGGTGAGTCCCCGGCGCGCTACGCGGCGGCGGGCTGACCGGCTTCCGCCGTGGCGGCAGCGGCGGCCGCAGCGGCCCGGCCCTTGGCACTGGCCCGCTTGGCGTAGGCGATGGTGAAGTAGACCAGCCCGCCGAGCACCACGTACGGGAGGATGTTGTTGACCGTCACCACGGTGCCGTGCGACAGGGTGTAGACCAGCACGATCCGCAGCACGGCCTCCAGGACGAAGGCCACGCCCCACACGATGGTCAGGTTGCGCTGGACCTTGCGGAAGCCCGGGTACTGCCACATGGAGTTCCACCACGCGACCATCTCCGGCGTGCCGTCGGTGGCGAACTTGCGCCCGAAGTAGAACATGATCGGCTTCGGGGCGGCGAGCGAGACCAGGTAGAGCACGCCGAGCAGGCCGGAGACGAAGGAGTCCTTGGCCAGCAGCATCTTCGGGTCCTGCGGGCCGATCAGTGCGACGACCAGGGTCAGGGCGACGAAGACCAGGGAGACCACGGCGAACTCGTCGATCCGGCGGTGCCAGACGAGGTAGATCAGGGTGTCGATCACCGGCCCCAGGCCCGAGAGCAGGATGGCGGTGGATTCGCTGTAGCCGTGGTCGTGCAGCTGGTTGTAGATCATGATCGGCGCGACGACGTTGAAGCCGATGCTGATCAGCCAGCCGAGGGCGGCCGCCTTCCCCTTGCGGGCCGGAGCCTGCGGAGCTGCGTTGGTGGGTGCGGTAGTTGACACTGTGTCGTCCCCCGGAGTGAGCCGTGATTTTTCGGCTCATTCTGACGGAGCGGCAGGTCAAGCGCCTAACGTCGGACCGAATCGTGATCGATCGTGCCCGAGCGGGCCGCTGCTCACGCGCCGAGGAAGCGCTGCAGTTCGTCCAGCACGTAGTTGGCCCCGGTGTAACCGATCCCCTGGAACCACAACTGGTCGTCCACCGGGAACGCCCGGTGCGCCCTGACCGCCCCCAGCGCCTGCCAGCCCGGGCTCGCCAGCACCGCGTCCAGGCCCGCCTGTTCGGGATCGCCGTACGTCGCGTAGAGCAGCAGGTCGCCGTCCGCCTTCGCGATCTGGTCCGGTGGGACCTCGAAGTCCGACTGGTCGACGTTCTGCGCGTCCGGCCGCCCCACCTGGGCGTCGGCGAGCACCGTCCCGGGGAAGCTCTGCCGGCCGTACAGCCGGATCCCGCCGCCCTCCACGAACCGCACCAGGCTCACCCGGCGCCCGGACAGCCGGGCCGCCGACAGCGCCTGCGCCACCTGCCCGGCGTGCTTCTGGTAGGCGTCGGCGAAGGCCTCCCCGGCGGCTACCCGCCCCAACGCCCGGGCGTGCAGCTCGAAGTCGGCCTTCCAGGGCGCGCCGGTGGTCTGGGTGAGCACGGTGGGGGCGAGCTCGCGCAACTGGTCGTAGCGGTCGCCGTCGCGCGCCTGGTTGGAGAGGATCAGGTCCGGCCGCAGCGCCCGTACGGTCGGCAGGTCGGGCGCACCGGCGGGGCCGACCAGCCGGATCCCGGTGGTCCGGGAGGCCGGCCAGTAGTCGGGGTAGCGGGTGTCGCGGGCGGGGAGCGCGGCGCCGACCGGGGTGATGCCGAGGGTCAGCGCCGAGTCGAGGGCGTCGGTGTCCAGCACGACCACCCGCATCGGCTCGGCCGGGACCAGCACCGGCCCGGTGGCGGTGTTCACGGTGACCGGCGGCGCCGGGGCGGCGGTCGGCGAGGCGCTCGGGTCGAGGTCGCCGGCGGCCGCCGGGCCCGGAGCCGGGGCCTGCTTGGTGCCGCCCGTACAGGCCGCGAGCGCGGCCCCGCCGAGGCCGGTGAGGAGGGTGCGGCGGGTGATCCGGGGCATCGGCGGTCCTCGGGAGACGGGTGTGGTCGGGGCGCCGTCGATTATGTCCGAAATGGCAGCTAAAGTGCCGATGAGTGTGCCGTCAGGCGTCCACCGCCGCCGTCGCCGCCCACGGAGCGCCCGGGACGACCAACGGCGTGCCCGTCACCGGATCCGGCACCACCACCGAGTCCAGCCCGAACACCTCGCGTACCAGCTCCGCCGTCACCACCTCCCCGGGGGCGCCCTGCGCCACCACCCGGCCGTCCCGCATCGCCACCAGGTGGTCGGCGTACCGGGCCGCCTGGTTGAGGTCGTGCAGCACGGCGACGACCGTCCGCCCGCGCTCCACGTTCAGCCGGCGGACCAGGTCCAGCACCTCCACCTGGTGCGCGATGTCCAGGTAGGTGGTCGGCTCGTCCAGCAGCAGGATGTCGGTGCCCTGGGCCAGCGCCATCGCGATCCAGGCGCGCTGGCGCTGGCCGCCCGACAGCTCGTCCATGCTGCGCTCGGCCAGCTCCGCGGTCGAGGTGCGCTCCAGCGCCTCCGAGACCGCCGCCTCGTCCTCCGGCGACCACTGCTGCCACCAGCTCTGGTGCGGCTGGCGCCCGCGCGAGACCAGGTCCGCCACCGAGATGCCCTCCGGGGCGGTCGGCGACTGCGGCAGCAGGCCCAGCCGCTGCGCGATCCGCTTGGTCGGGATCCGCGCCAGCTCCTCGCCGTCCAGCAGCACCGCGCCCCGGACCGGCTTCAGCAGCCGGCCGAGGGCCCGCAGCAGGGTCGACTTGCCGCAGGCGTTCGGGCCGACGATCACCGTCACCCGGCCGTCGGGGATGCGGACGTCCAGGCCCTCGACGACCGTGCGCGTCTCGTAGGCCAGGGTGAGGCCCCGGGCCTCCAGACGGTGGGCGGACATCTCAGGAACCTCCACGGCGGGATCGGATCAGCAGCCACATCAGGTACGGCGCGCCGACCATGCCGGTCACCACGCCCACCGGCAGCTCGGTCGGCGCCAGCAGCCGCCGGGCGATCAGGTCGGCGAGGACGACCACCAGCGCGCCGGTCAGCGCCGAGCAGAACAGCGGGACCTGCGCCGAGCGGGCCAGCCGCAGCGCGATCTGCGGGGCCATCAGCGCGACGAAGTCCACCGGCCCGGCGGCCCCGGCCGCGCAGGAGGCCAGCACGATGCCCAGCAGCGCCATGCCCAGCCGGATCCGGTCCAGTCGTAGGCCGAGGCCCACCGCGGTCGCGTCGTCGAAGGAGATCGACCGCTGGGCGCGCGCCGCCCACAGCGCGACGGGCAGGGCCGCGAGCAGCACCCGGGCGAGCCAGCCGGCCTGGTCGTAGCCGGCGCCGTTCAGGCTGCCCGTCATCCAGACCTTCGCGGCCTGCGCCTGGAAGCCGTCGCCCTTGGTGAGGAAGACGGAGGTGAGCGAGGACAGGGCGACGCTGATCCCGATGCCGACCAGCACGAAGCGCTGCGCGTGCAGCCCGCGCCGCCAGGCCAGCGCGTACACCAGCAGCCCGGCCACCAGGCCGCCGGCCGCCGCCGCGTACGGCGCCTGACCGGTCGAGCCGACCACGCCGTACGCCGTCAGGCCGACCACCGTCGCGGTCGCGCCCCAGGTCACGCCCACCACGTCGGGGCTGGCCAGCGGATTGCGGGCGACGGTCTGGATCAGCGCGCCGGCCAGGCCGAGCGCCGTGCCGACCAGGAGTCCGACCACCACCCGCGGCAACCGGAACTCGCCGACCACCAGCTCGTCCGGGCTCGGCCGCCCGAGCACCACCTTGACCACCTCGGCCGGCGACACGGTGGACTCGCCCAGGCACAGCGAGGCCACCACCGCCCCGGCGAGCGCCAGCAGCAGCCCGGCGGCGACGAACGCCGAGCGCCGGTGCAGCAGGAAGGAGGCCCGCCCGGCCCGCACCACGGAGTAGCCGCGGAGCGGCACGCGGCCCGCGCCGGAGGAGACGGAGCTCATGCGGCGACCACCTTCCGGCGACGGACCAGGGCCACCAGCACCGGGACGCCGACCAGGGCCGTCATCACGCCCGCCGGGACCTCGGACGGCGGGAACAGGACCCGGCCGAGGGTGTCGGCGAGCAGCAGCAGGGCCGGGCCGAGGACGGCGGAGAAGGCGAGGATCCAGCGGTGGTCGGCGCCGGCGACGGCGCGGGCCGCGTGCGGGACGGCGAGGCCGATGAAGGCGATCGGGCCGGCCGCCGCGACCGCAGAGCCGGTGAGGACGGTCGCGCCGAGGGCGCCGAGCGCCCGGACGGTGCCGGTCCTCGCGCCCAGCCCCTTCGCGGTGTCGTCGCCGAGGGCCAGCGCGTCCAGCCCGCGCGCCACCGCGAGGACCAGCACCGTGCCGACGGCCAGGAAGGGCAGCAGCTGCCACGCCACGTCCGAGGTCCGCCCGGAGAGCGAGCCGACGTGCCAGAAGCGGAACCGGTCCATGGTGGCCGCGTCAGTGGTCAGCACGAGGGTGTTCAGCGAGGCGATGAAGGCCGACATCGCCGAGCCGGCCAGCGCCAGCTTGACCGGCGTCGCCCCGCCCCGGCCGCGCCCGGCGAGCCCGTGGACCAGGACGGTGGCGATCGCCGCGCCCGCGAAGCCGAACCAGACGTACCCGGTGAGGGTGGAGACCCCGAAGCCGGAGATGGCGACCACCACGCCGGCCGCCGCGCCCTGGGAGACGCCGAGGATGCCGGGGTCGGCGATCGGGTTGCGGGTCAGGCCCTGCATGACGGCCCCGGCCAGGCCGAGCGCCGCCCCCACGGCCAGGCCGACGACCGTGCGCGGCACCCGGAGCTCGCGGATCACCACGGCGTTCGCGGTGCTGCCGCCGTGCAGCAGGGCGTCGAGGGTCTCGCCGAACGGGACGGTCCGGCTGCCGACCGCGAGGCTCAGCAGCACCGCGGCGGCCAGGACGGCCAGGGCGGCGGCGAGCCACGCCGTTCGGCGCCGGGGCGCCCGGTGCGGCGCACCGGGCGGTGCGGTGGTGTCGTCGGTCATGGGCCCTCTCCGCAGACAACTCAGGTAAACCTAAGTTCCGCCGCGAAGGCGGGGCAAATTGCCTCGTGGCCCCGGCTGTCCGTTGGATAGCCTGGCGGCATGCCCGCGACCCCACATGCCCCGCTCACCGTCGGCTTCGACCTCGACATGACGCTGCTGGACACCCGGCCGGGTATCCACGCCACCTACCTGGCGCTCTCCGCCGAGACCGGTACCCCGATCGACGCCGACCTGGCGGTCACCAGGCTCGGTCCGCCGCTGCTCGACGAGATCCGCAACTGGTTCCCGGAGGAGGAGGTGGAACGGGCCGCGACGCGCTACCGCGAGCTCTACCGCGACCACGCCTTCGCCCCGACCGTGGCCCTGCCCGGCGCGCACGCCGCCGTCGAGGCGGTCCGCGCCCACGGCGGCCGGGTCGCCGTGATCACCGGGAAGTACGAGCCGAACGCCCGCCTCCACCTGGAGCACGCCGGCCTGCCGGCGGACGTGCTGATCGGCGACCTCTGGGCCGAGACCAAGGGCGAGGCCCTGCGCGAGCAGGGCGCGAGCATCTACGTCGGCGACCACCTCGGCGACATCCTGGGCGCCCGGATCGCGGACGCGGTCGCGGTCGCGGTGGCCACCGGTCCGTACGGGGCGGACGAGCTGCGCGAGGCCGGGGCGGACGTGGTCCTGGCGGACCTCACCGGCTTCCCGGACTGGCTGGCCCGCCACCTGGCCTAGGCCCCGCCACCCGGCCTAGGGCCCGCCGCCAGGCAGGGGAACCCGACCCGTCAGGGCGCGCTCAGGGCCCGGCTCAGGACCCGACTCGGGGCCGGGCTCAGGACTCGACGCGGCGGCGCTGGTCGCGCGCGTTCAGGAACAGTCCGGTCAACGCGGCCAGGAAACCGGCCGGCATCAGCATGCTCAGCCAGTACGCGGCGGTCGGGAGCGGCGTCAGGTGCAGGAACAGCGGGACGAAGGTGACCAGGGTGGCGAGTGCACCGAGACCGAAGACGATCGCCCCGGCCTTGACGTACACGTCGCCGGGATCGGCGCTCTGGCTGCTCACGTCTGCTCACTCCTCGGGGCTGGGCCGGACCGCCCCCAGTCTGGCAGAGCGGCCCGCGGGGCCGCCCACCGGAGCGGCTTCGTCACGTTGCGCAGTTTCCCGGCAGCTCAACGTTTTGATCCCTGCTGAGCGGGGGTATGGAGGGTGTGCCGAGGGGCGCTACAGGTGCGCCCCGCGTCCTCAGACCCGGGGGTGTGAGCCGATGGACCGCGCAGCGCCGCGACCCGGCCGTGCCAGTACCGGGTTGCCCGTGGCCGCGAGATCCCCGCACTCCGACCGCCCCGATCGGGCCGCGGAACGCGGATCCTTCGCGGAACGCGGATGAGGCAGTCACGGACCGTTAGTCTGCTCCTGACAGTGTGCTGACCATGAGCGCCCGCGGGCGCCGAGTCGAGGTCGGCAGCATCTTTCCCACCACCCAGTGATCCCCGGCCAGGGCCGGGATCCCTCACACCCATTCGAGGACTGTTCGAGATGCCCACCGGCCAGGTCAAGTGGTTCAACGAGACGAAGGGCTTCGGCTTCCTGTCGCGCGACGACGGCGGCGACGTCTTCGTCCACACCAAGGCGCTGCCCGCCGGTGTCACCGTGCTGAAGCCGGGCCAGCGGGTCGAGTTCGGCGTCGTCGCAGGGCACCGCGGTGACCAGGCGATGGCCGTGCAGCTGCTGGATGCACTGCCCTCGGTGGCCGCCGCCCAGCGCCGCAGCGCGGACGACATGGCCCCGATCGTCCAGGACCTGATCACCACCCTGGACGCGGTGCTGCCCGGCCTCCAGCGCGGGCGCTACCCCGCCAAGCCGACCGGCCAGAAGCTGGCCGGCCTGCTGCGCGCGGTGGCCGACCAGTTCGACGTGTAGGGCGGCGGGGCGGAGCGGGGGAGGACTACCCGAACGCGAGCGCACCCGGGTCGAGCGGGGGCACCAGCCCCTCCGCGGCGGCCCGGGTGAGCAGCGCGCGGACGGCCGCGTAGCCCTCCTCGCCGAGGTCCTCGGTGAACTCGGTGACGTACAGCCCGATGTGCTGCTCCGCGACGTCCAGGTCCATCTCCTGGGCGTGCTCCAGCACGTACCCGCGGCTCGCCCCGGGGTCCGCCCAGGCCTGCCGGACGGAGGCGCGGATCGCGTCGGCGACGGCCCGCAGCCGCTCGGCGCCGAGCGAGCGCTTGGCGACGATCGCGCCCAGCGGGATCGGCAGGCCGGTCTCCGCCTCCCAGGCCTCGCCCATGTCGGCCAGGCTGTGCAGGCCGTACTGCCGGTAGGTGAAGCGGGCCTCGTGGATCACCAGGCCGGCGTCCACCCGGCCGTCCCGGACGGCGGGCATGATCTCGTGGAACGGCAGCACGACGATCTCGCCGAAGCCGCCCGGCACCGCCTTCGCCGCCCAGAGCCGGAACAGCAGGTACGCGGTGGAGCGCTCGGAGGGCACCGCGACGGTCTTCCCGGCGAGGTCGGCGGGGGCCTCCACACCCGGCAGGGTGAGCACCAGCGGCCCGCAGCCGCGCCCGAGCGCGCCGCCACAGGGCAGCAGGGTGTACTCGTCCAGGACCCACGGCAGCGCGCCGTAGCTGATCTTCAGCACGTCCAGCCCGCCGCGCTCGGCCAGGCCGTTGGTGACGTCGATGTCGGCGAAGGTCACCTCGGGGGCGTCCGCCCCGGGCACCAGGCCGTGCGCCCAGGCGTGGAAGACGAAGGTGTCGTTCGGGCAGGGCGAGTACGCGATGCTCAGCCGTTCAGCCACGGCCGGCCTCCTCGATCGGTTCGTGCCGCGCAGCCGGTTCCGGCTCGTGCCGCGCAGCCAGTTCGTGGACGGGCAGCACCGCGAAGGCCCGCTCCAGGGCGGCCAGGGCCTCGCCGATCCGCCAGGCGGCCCGGTCGCGCGGGCCGACCGGATTGGACACGGTGCGCAGTTCCAGGGCCGGCACGCCGTACCGGGCGGCGGCCTCGGCGACGCCGAAGCCCTCCATCGCCTCGGCGGCGGCGCCCGGGTGGCGGGCGGCCAGCGCGGCGGCCCGCTCGGCGCTTCCGGTGACCGTGGAGACGGTCAGCACCGGGCCGACGACGGCGCCCGGGCCGGTGGTGCCGTCCCGGCCTTCCAGGGCCCCCCTGACGAGCGCGACGGCGGCCGGGGGCGGGGTGTGCCGGACGGTGCCGAAGCCCAGTTCGGTGACGTCCGCGAAGCCCTCGGGGGTCTGCGCGCCGAGGTCCGCGGCCACGATCGCGTCGGCCACCACGGTGGCGCCGACCGGGGCGTGCGGGGCGAAGCCGCCCGCGATCCCGGCCGAGACGGCCAGGGCGTACGGGTGGGCGGCCAGGGCGGCGGAGGCGGCGGCCGCGGCGGCGGCCGGGCCGACCCCGGCGGCCAGCACGTCCACCGGAGCGCCGGCGGACCGGTGCAGCGTGCCGCCGGGCAGCGGCAGGGCGGTGGCGCCGCCCGGGAGGCCGCGCAGCACGGCCTCCGCCTCGGCGGGCACCGCGACGACGACGAGCAGCCGGGCCCGCGCGGGGCCCGACTGCTCGTGCGCGCCGTTACCGGCGTCGTGCGCGGTCATCGCAGGACCGTCAGCTGTCCTGGGTGTTCAGCTGGAAGTACCAGACGGCGATCGGGTTGTCCGAGTTCTTGTCGCCCTCGACCACCGTGATCAGGGTCTTGCCGGTGGCGTTGAGGATCTTGTTCGCCTGCTGGGAACCCGACCAGGTCGGGCCCTTCGCGTACGCCGAGAGGCTGGTGCGCCCGCCGGAGGCGGTCGAGCCGCCGTTGCTGAAGGCCCACCAGCCCGACTCGGCCACGTTCGGGGAGACGCCGACGCCGACCCGGTCGCTCGCCACCACGTCCATGGTGGGCAGCGTGCCGTTCTTCAGGGCGGTGTTGGCGTCCTCCTGGCACTTGTCCTGGAGGTCCTCGGTGATCGGGCTGCCGTTGTTCCAGCACAGCGGGTCCGCGACCGTCGAGGAGTTGCCGACCGTGAGGGTGGCACGGTGCGAGTTGTGCTCGGTCTGGCCGGCCGCGATGGCGACGGAGGTGCCCACCGTGGCGGCGCCGACCACGACGACGGCGCCGAGGGCGGCGATGGCACGGGAATTGAGGCTCATGGGTCAGAATCTACCGGGCCTGGCCGATCACGCTACGCGGGGGTCGGCCACCGCGTGTTGCCGCACCCCGCTCAGGCCACCCGGGGCGCCGCGGGATGCCGTCGCAGACCCACCCGGAAGAGCGAGTGGAGCGTCCACAGCAGCACCAGGCCGACCACCGCGGCGGCGATCGACAGGCCCAGCACCCCGTTCAGCGGCAGCAGGATGCCGACCGCGCCGCCGGCCACCCAGGACAGCTGCATCAGCGTCTCCGAGCGGGCGAAGGCGGAGGTCCGCACCGCCTCCGGGACGTCCCGCTGGATCAGCGCGTCCAGCGCCAGCTTGCCCAGCGAGGCCGCCATCCCGGCGACCCCCGCGACCAGAACCACCGTCACCACGCCGTACCAGAGCGCGGCCGCCGCCGTCGCGCAGGTCGCCAGCAGCAGCATCGCGGTGACCGTCGGCTCCGGGCCGCGGGTGCGCAGCCAGGAGCCGAGCACCGAGCCGAGCGCGTTGCCCGTGCCCGCCGCCAGCGCGACCAGTCCCAGCGCCAGCGTCGGCTGCAGGCCGCCGATCGGCTCCTCCCGCAGCAGGAAGGCCAGGAACATCACCAGGAAGCCGACCAGCCACTTCATCGCCGACATCGCCCGCAGCGCCAGGATCACCGACGGGCCGACGGTGCGCAGCGAGGCCTTGACGGGCGGTGGCTTGTGGTGGATCAGGTGCGAGCCCTCGCCGTGCACCTCGGCGTGCAGGACGGCGCGCTGCTCGCCCTTGGCCGAGTCCACCTTGTGCGGCAGGTGGAAGGCCATCAGGGTGCCGATGACGAACACCAGGAAGGCGCCGCGCAGCGGCCAGCTCGGGCCGATCAGGTGCAGCAGCCCGCCCACCGCGGCCGCCACGCCGGTGGCCAGCAGCCCGGCCAGGGTGACCCGGGAGTTGGCCTTCACCAGGGACAGCCGGCTCGGCAGCAGCCGGGGCACCACGACGCTGCGCACCACCCCGTACGCCTTGGACGCCACCAGCACGCCGAGCGCCGCCGGGTAGAGCGCGATGCCGCCGCCGGCGATCACCCCGGCCATCGTCCAGGCCAGCACCGCCCGGGCCAGCATCGACATCGCCATGGCCGCCCGGCGGCCGTGTGGCAGGCGGTCCAGCAGCGGGCCGATCACCGGGGCCAGGATGGCGAACGGGGCCATCGTGATCAGCAGGTAGAGCGCCACCCGGCCGCGGGCCTCGCCGGTGGGGACCGAGAAGAAGATGGTCGAGGCCAGCGCGATGGTGATCAGCATGTCGCCGAAGGAGTTGAGCGCGTGCAGCTCGATCAGCTTGGCGAGGCCGGACTCGCCCGCGCCCTCGGCGGCGGTGGCCCGGCGGATCCGGCGGCCGGTGCCGTGCACCACCTTGCCGGTGCGGGAGCCGGCGGCGGAGGCGGTGCGGATCAGGAAGTGCCGGCGGGGCTCGGGGGCCTCCTCCTCCAGGTCCTCGTCGAGGGCGGTGAGGTGACGGGCGTGGGCGCCGTCCGGCCCGGGGGCGTCGTCCTGCGCCGGGAGGCCGTCCGGTCCGGGGAGGCCGTCCGGCCCGGGCACGCCGTCCGGCCCGGGGAGGCCGTCGGGCCCGGGGACGTCGACCGACTCGGGGAG
>NZ_JBEOUW010000041.1:0-29728 GCF_040303045.1 Kitasatospora sp. NPDC096140 | reverse complement strand
ACGGGGAGGCCGTCCGGTCCGGGGAGGCCGTCCGGCCCGGGCACGCCGTCCGGCCCGGGGAGGCCGTCGGGCCCGGGGACGTCGACCGACTCGGGGAGACCGTCCGGCCCGGGGACGCCGCGGAGCACCTCGCCGGGCGCGGCGCTCCGGGGCGGCTTGACCAGACTCACGGGGGCGGCGGGCGCCTCGGCTCCGCCCGCCGGCTGCGGTTCGCCCGCGCCGGGGACCGGGGGCTGCTGTCGCGGCACGGCGTCCGCCTGGTCGGGGCTGCCGGCCTGCGAGGCGCGCAGTGTGTGCTGCGACGGTTTGTCGTCCGCCACAAGCCCATCCTGCCCCAGATTCGCCGCGGCGACGCGGGATTGCGCTCCGCTCGGCGCGGTCGACGGGTGCTCGCGGAGCGCCCGCGGAACGTCCGCGTCCGCCCCGGACTGTGCCGGGGTGCCGGGCGGCGGGTAGCCTGCCCAAGGTCCGCCCGCCGGGCGCCGGGGCGCCGGCAGGCCGGTCGAGCGGCGCGGCCGGTACCCGAGGGGGCCTCCGGTCGCGCAGAATGGACGAGGGACTACCGAGCCGCGACGGACCAGGCAACACGCCGTGGGCGACATAAGAACTGGGAGAGAATCGACGCCGTGAGTGCTGCGATGCGAAGCCGTACCCCCGACCGGCTCTGTGCCGAGGCCGTCGAACTCGCCCGTCAGGCAGCCGAGGAGGCCGTCGGGGCGGAGGCCGTCGGGCTGCACCTCGGCGTCCAGGCGGACGCCGACCGCGTCGTCACCCACACCTTCGAGTGCCTGGACGCCGCGTACCGCGGCTGGCACTGGGCGGTCACCGTCGCCCGCGCCCCGCGGGCCAAGAACGTCACCCTGGACGAGGTCGTGCTGCTGCCCGGCCAGGACGCCGTCCTGGCCCCCGAGTGGGTGCCGTGGAGCGAGCGGCTGCGCCCCGGCGACATGGGCCCCGGCGACCTGCTGCCGACCGGCGCCGACGACCTGCGCCTGGAGCCCGGCTGGACCGGCGAGGACGAGCCCGCGCCGAACTCCGCGGTCGCCCTCGCCGACGACGAGGACCTGGTCGTCACCGACCCGCACGTCCAGCCGGCCCCGGCCCGCGCCCGGATCAACGCCGTCGCCGAGGAGCTCGGCCTGGGCCGCAGCCGGGTGCTCTCCCGGCTCGGCCTGCACCTGGCCGCCGAGCGCTGGGAGAAGGCCCACGGCCCGCAGACCCCGATGGCGCAGGCCGCCCCGGCCTCGTGCGGGAGCTGCGGCTTCCTGATCCCGATCGGCGGCTCGCTCGGGCAGGCCTTCGGCGTGTGCGGCAACGAGTTCGGTCCGGCCGACGGCCAGATCGTCTCGTTCGCGTACGGCTGCGGCGGCCACTCCGAGGCGGCCGTCATCCCGGCCCCGCCGGCGCCGTCCGAGCTGATCCTGGACGAGCTGGTGGTCGAGCCCCTGCAGCTGCACCCGGACCGCGCCTCGGGCTCCGTCGAGCCCGACGCCCCCGCCGAGGAACTCGGCCACTCCTGAGTTCGCCGTCGTACGGCCCGCCCCGGTTCGTCACCGGGGCGGGCCGTCGGCGTTCCCGGACTCAGCGGCGGCCGAACAGGCCGCGCCGGGCAGGGGCGGCGTCCTGCGGCCGGGGCGCCGGCCGGGGCGGCGGGGCGTCCTGCCCGCTGTGGAGGAGTTCGGCGACCGAGACCCGGAAGTGACGCTTCCAGCCGCCGGCTGTGAGCTCGACCAGGAAGCTGCCGTCGGGCATCGTGAAGATCCGGCGCTCCGGCGGGCGCGAGGGCTCCGAGCCCTCGCGGGGGACGTACGTGCGGGCGGCCTCCTCCGCCAGCCCGACCGCCTGCTCCCGGCCCAGCGGGGCTTCCTGCGGCGGGACCAACTGCCACCGGTGGGCGCCGTCCGCGTCGACCTGCCGGTCACGCTCGATCAGGACGTACCAGGAACCGTCGGAGACCATGCGGCTTCCCCCCTCGCCAACCGGAACAGGGGGCTCAGCATAGGCAGCGGGCGCCCCTGGTCCGCCGGGGGTGCCCGGGCAGGGAAGAATGCCCTACGACGTACAGGGCGGCGGAAGGCGGCAGGTCCCGTGGAACCTCGGATCATCGGCAGCGGCACGGACGAGCACCTCTCGGACCCCTTCGGGAGCGCTGCGCTGCGGCGGCGGGTGCTGGACGCCTGGGCCGCCTCGCCGGCCCGGTTCCGGGAGGACGCCAACGCCGAGGAGGAGCTCGCGCTCGGCGGCTACCGGGACCGCCTGGTGGTCGAGTTGGCACAGAACGCGGCCGACGCGGCGGTCCGCGCGGGCCACGGCCCCGGGCGGCTGCGGCTGACCCTCGCCGACGGCGTCCTCGCCGCCGCGAACACCGGCGCCTCGCTGGACGCGGCCGCCGTCGAGTCGCTGTCCACCCTGCGGGCCTCCTCCAAGCGCGGCGAGGCGCCCGCCGTCGGCCGGTTCGGGGTCGGCTTCGCCGCCGTCCTCGCCGTCACCGACGAGCCCGCCGTGCTCAGCGCCACCGGCGGCGTGCGCTGGTCGCTCGGTGAGGCCCGGTCGCTCGCCGAGGCACAGCCCGCGCTGGCCGACGAGCTGCGTCGCCGGGACGGCCACGTGCCGCTGCTGCGGCTGCCGTTCGCGGCCGAGGGGCCGGCCCCCGAGGGCTACGACACGGTGGTCGTGCTGCCGATGCGGGACGCCGCGGCCGAGGACCTGACCCGCCGCCTGCTGGCCGGGATCGACGACGCGCTGCTGCTCACCCTGCCCGGCCTCGCCGAGGTCGTGGTGGAGACCCCGGAGGGCACCCGGACGCTCACCCGGGCCGCCGCCGAGACCCGCCCGGACGGCGTCACCGAGGTCACCGTCACCGACGACGCGGGCGGCCGGCTGCGGCAGACGGTGTGGCAGACCGCCGGCGCCTCCGGCAGCCTGGCCGCCGAGCTGCTGGTCGACCGGCCCACCGAGGAGCGCACCCGCCCGTACTGGACGGTGACCTGGGCCGTGCCGGTCGGCGCGGACGGCGTCCCGCAGCAGCCCGGCATCGCGTCCGTGCTGCACGCGCCGACCCCCAGCGACGAGCCGATCGGCCTGCCCGCGCTGCTGATCGCCTCCTACCCGCTGGACTCCACCCGGCGGCACGTCGCGCCCGGCCCGCTGGCCGACTTCCTCACCGAGCGCGCCGCCGACAGCTACGCCGACCTGCTGCGCGCCCGCGGAGCCGATCTCGGCTCGCTCGGCCTGGTGCCCGGGCCGCTCGGTCAGGGCGCGCTGGACAACGCGCTGCGCGCGGCGGTGCTGTCCCGGCTGCCCGGCACGCCGTTCCTGCCGCACCCGGCGCCGGTCGAGGAGGGCACGCCGGCGCTGCGGCCCCGGGACGCGACGCTGCTGGAGGGCGCGGACGGCTCGGTGGTCGAGGCGCTCGCACCGATCTTCCCCGGGCTGCTGCCGGCCGGTCTGGAGCGCCGCACCGAGCTGCGGGTGCTGAACGTGCGCCGGGTGCCGCTGGCCGATGTGGTGGACCAGCTCGGCGGCCTGGACCGCGAGCCCGGCTGGTGGCGCAACCTGTACGCGGCGCTGGGCGGGGCCGACCCGGAGGCGCTCGGCGCGCTGCCCGTGCCGCTCGCGGACGGCCGGACGGTGACCGGGCCGCGGCGGGTCCTGCTGCCCTCGGAGGACGCCGACTGGGCGGCCTTCCCGGGCTACCCCGAGTCGCTGGCCGGCGCACTGGCCGCGCTCGACCTGCGCCTGGCGCACCCCGAGGCCGCCCACCCGCTGCTGTCCAAGCTCGGCGCGGGCACCGCCACGCCGGCCGGGGTGCTGGACACCCCCGAGGTGCGCGCCGCCGTCGCCCGCTCGTACGAGCTGGCCGAGGACGACCTGGACACGGCGATCGAACTCGCCGACGCCGTCCTCGCGTTGGTGAAGGCGGCCGCCCCCGAGCCGGGTGAGCACCCCTGGCTGGCCCGGCTGGCGCTGCTCGACGACGAGGGCGAGCCGGCCCGGGCGGGCGAACTCGTGCTGCCCGGCAGCCCGTTCGCCGCGCTCGCGCGCGAGGAGGACGCCGGCTGGGTGGACGACGAGCTGCTGGAACGCTGGGGGTCCGAGGTGCTCGCGGCCGTCGGGGTGCTGGCCGACTTCGTCCTGGTGCGCGCCGAGGACGTGGTGCTCGACCCGGACGACCTGGAGCGGCTCGACCCCACCGCCCCCGCCGACCGGGCGGCCGGCGGCCACCCCACCGGCCTGCTGGACGAGGCCCCGGACGGGCTCGCCGAGTGGGCCGAGGACGTGCTGGAGGCCCTGCAGGCCGACGAGGCCGTCGGCGTGCCGCCGGTGGCCGCGGAGCTGCTGGCCGTGCGCGACCTCGACCTGGTGGACGACGACGCCTGGCCCGAGGCGCTCGCCGCGCTGGCCCGCCCGCCGTACCGGGACGCCGTGGTCAACCCGGTGCGCACCCTGTTGCCGGACGGCTCGTACGCCGACCTGCCGCCGTACACCGCGTGGTGGCTGCGCGACCACCCGGTGCTGGCGGGCCGCGAGCCGGCCGGCCTGCGCGCCGCCGGGGCCGACCCGCTGCTGCGCGGCCTCTACGACGAGGCGCGCACCACCCTGGACGACCAGTTCCTGCACGCGCTGGGGGTGCGCACCACGCTGGCCGCGCTGCTCGCCGAGCCGCACGGGCCGGACGAGGTGCTGGACCGGATGACCGACCCGGCCGTCGAGGTCGGCCACCGCCAACTGCACGGCCTCCACAGCGCGTTGGCCCGGGTGGAGCGCGAGCGGATCGATCCGCTGGACGTGGTGCGGGCGCTGCCCCCGCTGGACCCGGCCACCGGGCGGCGACCGGCCCACACCGTGGTGGTGGACGCCACCGAGGCGGTCGTCGCGGACGCCCCCGACCTGGTCCAGCTGCTGCACCCGTACCCGCTGCTGCCGGTCGCCCCGGCGCTCGCGGCCGACCTCGCCGAGCGGCTGCACGTGTCGCTGGCCAGCGAGGTGGCCGGCGGCCGGGTGCTCTCCGAGGGCGTGCTGCACCGGGTGCCGGCCGTGGTGCGCGAGCTGCTGCCCGGGTGCCCCGTCGCGTACGAGGAGCACGAGGAGCTGCTGGTCGTCGGGCCGGACGGCGACGAGGCCGCGGTGGACTGGCGGTGGGACACCGGGGCGGACACCCCGGAGCCGCCGTACGACCCGGAGCTCGCCGAAGCCGACGACGAGGACGACGAGTTCGAGGTCCCGCCGGTGCCCGGCCTGCTGCACGCGGCCACCCCGGAGGGCCTCGCGGCCGGCCTCGCCTGGTCGGTCGGGCAGTGGCACCGGCGCTTCGAGGTGCTGGCCGCGCTCAGCGAGCCGGACCGGGCGTACGAGCTGTCGGCGGCCCGGGACTTCGAGGGCTGAGCCCGGCGGGGGCGCGTGCCGGGCTCAGCCGGTGCGCGCCCGCAGACGGCCGTACACGGTGACGGTGACGGTCAGCCAGACCGCGCCCAGGGTCACCAGCGCGGCGACCCGCAGTGCGGGCGTCGGCCTGACCGCCAGGCCGACGCCCGCCATCGCCAGCGCGGTCAGCCCGACCGCGAGCAGTCCGCCCAGAAAGGCGACGAACGCCTCCAAATCCCCACCCCTGCGCGCCATTCGGCACCCCCTCCCGGGGCCATCATCGGGCCCCCGGGCGGGGACTGTCACTCATGCCGCGGCGCGTGTCGCCCTGACTCGCCGCTCACCCGGCCCTGCTCACCCCCTGCTCGCCCGGCCCCGATCGCCTCGTGCCGCCTGCCTCGTGCCGCCCGCCCCGTGCCGCCCGCCCCGTGCCGATCACTCCAGGCCGTGGCGCTTCATGTAGCGCCAGGTGATCTCCAGGGCGATGCCGCAGACCACCGCGATGGCGACGCCGATCAGCGGGTCTCGGGTGCCGGCCAGGGAGAGCTCGAAGAAGTCGGACAGCGCGGGGACCACCAGGACCAGCGCGAACGCGCCGCCCATGCAGCCGATCAGCAGCAGCCGCCACCAGGTGTACGGGCGGGCGACGATGGCGAGGACCCAGATGGCGATCAGGAAGAGCGTCAGGGTGGCCACGCTGGTGTCGGCCTTGAGGTCGGTCGCGTGGTCGGTGCGGGCGAGCGTGTAGGCGACGAAGGTGCCCGTGCCGGCGATGATGCCGCCGGGGATCGCCAGCCGCAGCACGCGCTTCACGAAACCGGTGCGGGCCCGCTCGTTGTTGGGGGCGAGCGCCAGGAAGAACGCCGGGATGCCGATGGTCAGCGAGGACAGCAGGGTGGAGTGCCGGGGCAGGAACGGGTACGGCGAGTGGGTGAAGATCACCAGCAGCGCCAGGAGCACCGAGTAGACCGTCTTCACCAGGAACAGCGACGCCACCCGCTCGATGTTGCCGATCACCCGGCGGCCCTCGGCGACCACCGACGGCAGGGTCGCGAAGGAGTCGTTCAGCAGCACGATCTGGGCGACCGCCTTGGTCGCGTCGGAGCCGGTGCCCATCGCCACGCCGATGTCGGCGTCCTTGAGCGCCAGCACGTCGTTGACGCCGTCGCCGGTCATCGCCACGGTGTGGCCGCGGGACTGCAGCGCCCCGACCAGCAGGCGCTTCTGCTGCGGGGTGACCCGGCCGAAGACGCTCGTCCGGTCGGCGGTCTCGGCGAGCTCCTCCGGGTCCGCGGGCAGGGTGCGGGCGTCCAGCGGCTGGTCGGCGCCGGGCAGGCCCAGGTGGCCGGCCACCGCGCCGACCGAGACCGCCGCGTCGCCCGAGATGACCTTGGCCCGGACCTGCTGGCCCTCGAAGTACCGCAGGGTCTCGGCGGCGTCGCCGCGCAGCCGCTGCTGCAGCACCACCAGCGCGAGCGGGGCGAGCCCGGCCGCCGGATCGGGGGAGTCCAGCGGTGCGGGCGTCCGGCCCAGCAGCAGCACCCGCAGGCCCCGCGCACCCAGTTCGTCCACCTCGGCCAGTGCCGGGTGCCCGGCGGGCAGCAGCACGTCGGGCGCGCCGAGCAGCCAGCTGGCCTCGCCGCCCTGCGGCTCCAGCAGCTGCACGCCGCTCCACTTGCGGGCGGACGAGAAGGGCATCGCCTCGATCACCCGCCAGCCGTCGCCGCCGTTCCCCCCGCCGGCGGTGTCCTCGCCGCGCCCGTACGCGTCGATGACCGCCTGCATGGACGGGTTGGGGCGGGCGTCGGCGCCGGCCATCACGGCGAGCGCGCGCTTGACGGTCTCCTTGTCGACGGCGGCGGGCTCCCCGTTCGAGAGCACCCGCAGGTCGATCACGTCCATGCCGCCCTCGGTGAGGGTGCCGGTCTTGTCCAGGCAGACGGTGTCGACCCGGGCCAGGCCCTCGATCGCCGGGAGCTCCTGGACCAGGCACTGCTTGCGGCCGAGCCGGATCACCCCGATCGCGAAGGCCACCGAGGTCAGCAGCACCAGCCCCTCGGGGACCATCGGGACGATCCCGGCCACCATCCGCCGCACGGCCTCGCGCCAGTCCCGGCCCTCGACGGCCAGCTGGCTGATGATCAGGCCGATCGCGGTGGGGATCAGCAGGTAGGTGATGAACCGCAGGATGCTGTCGATGCCGCTGCGCAGCTCGGACTTCACCAGGGTGAACTTGCTGGCCTCCTCGGCGAGCTGCGCCGCGTACGCCTCGCGGCCGACCCTGGTGGCGGTGAAGGCGCCCGCGCCGGCCACCACGAAGCTGCCGGACATCACCTGGTCGCCGGGCTGCTTGAGCACGGGATCGGGCTCGCCGGTGAGCAGCGACTCGTCGATCTCCAGGCCGTCCGCCTCGGTGACCTCGCCGTCCACGATCACCTTGTCGCCGATGCCGAGCAGCACGGTGTCGTCGAGGACGATCTCGGAGACGCCGATCTGCCGGGCGGCGCCGTCCCGGCGGACCTGCGGGCGTGCCTCGCCGATCAGCGCCAGGCTGTCCAGGGTCTTCTTGGCGCGCAGCTCCTGGATGATGCCGATGGCCGTGTTGGCGACGATGACCAGGCCGAACAGGCCGTCCTGGATCGGCCCGACGACCAGGATGATCCCGAACATCACGCCGATGATCGCGTTGAAGCGGGTGAAGACGTTGGCCCGGACGATCTCCCGGGTGGTGCGGCTGGACCGCACCGGGACGTCGTTGACCTGTCCCTTCGCGACCCGCTCGGCCACCTCGGCGCCGGTCAGACCGCCGAGCCGGCCGGGCAGCAGCCCGAGGGGGTGGGCGCCGTCCTGGCGCTCTCCGCCGGTCGGCTGCTCGTCAGCTGGCTGCGCAGGCTGCGTCATGGCACCGACTCTACGGGCGCCTTATGTCCGATGCGTGCTACTAAAGGACTATTCAGTCCGACCGGGTGGCCGGGTCCTGACCGTTGCCGTCCGTCGCGCGTTCGGTGGTGCCGGCCGCCCCGGCGGCGCGGCTGCGGGCGATCGCGTCCCGCCGGGCGCGGCAGTACCAGAGGCCGATCAGGCCGAGCAGTCCGCCGGACAGGCAGATCCAGGGCCAGGTGCCGTGGCCGTGCTCGGAGAGCGTGCCCTGGAAGGGGAGCAGGGCGAGGAAGGCGACGAACCACAGCACCGTGCCGCCGCCGACGATCGCGACGTCGTTGGCCTCCAGCGGAGGGGGCGAGGGGTGCAGCGGCGTCTTGGGCATGGGGCAAGCGTACGGTGCGGCGGGGGCCGGCCGCCGTCGTGGAGGCTCCCCGCGGGCCCGGCTGTGCCCTACCCGGGCCCTGCCCGCGCCCTACCCAGGCCCTGCCCGCGCTCTACGCGCGAAGATAGCGCGTGTGCGACCTGGAAACCATACTTAAAGGTCTCAGCCCGGCCACCGTCGCCCCGGGCGTCACCCCCCTCCTCAGCTCCCCCACAGAGGACGCACGCATGCCTGTGGTCCAGCCGACCACCGAGTCGCCCGAACCCGCCGACGCCGCGCCCCAGCCCCCCACCGGCGCGGTCGACCGCTACTTCCGGATCAGCGAGCGCGGCTCCACCCTGCCGCGCGAGATCCGCGGTGGTGTCGCCACCTTCTTCACCATGGCGTACATCCTGGTGCTCAACCCGATCATCCTGGCCAGCGCCACGGACGTGACCGGGGCCCACCTGGACAGCGCCCAGCTGGTCACCGCCACCGCCCTCACCGCGGGTCTCACCACCCTGCTGATGGGCGTGATCGGCAACGTCCCGATCGGCCTGGCCGCCGGCCTCGGCGTCAACACCATCGTGGCGCTCCAGCTGGCCCCGAAGATGACCTGGCCGGACGCCATGGGCATGGTCGTGCTGGCCGGCTTCGCGATCATGCTGCTGGTCGCCACCGGTCTGCGCGAGCGGGTCATGAACGCCGTCCCGCTCGGTCTGCGCAAGGCCATCGCGATCGGCATCGGCCTGTTCATCAGCCTGGTCGGCCTGGTCGACTCCGGCTTCGTCAGCCGCGTCCCGGACGCCGCGCACACCACCGTCCCGCTGCAGCTCGGGGGCAACGGGCACCTGCTCGGCTTCCCGGTGCTGGTCTTCGTCGTCGGCCTGCTGCTCACCCTGATCCTGGTGATCCGCAAGGTGCCCGGCGCGATCCTGATCAGCATCGCGGCCTCCACCGTGCTCGCCCTGGTGATCGACAAGGTGGCCGACGTCCCGGCGATGAAGTGGGGCCTCACCGTCCCGACCTGGCCGGGCAACCCGGTCGCCGCCCCGGACTTCGGGCTGGTCGGCAAGGTGAGCCTGTTCGGCGGCTTCGAGAAGGTCGGCGTGCTGACCGGCGTGCTGTTCGTCTTCACCGTGCTGATGTCGTGCTTCTTCGACGCGATGGGCACCATCCTCGGCGTCGCCGACGAGGCCCACCTGCTGGACGAGAAGGGCGACCTGCCCGGCATCAACCGGATCCTCATGGTCGACGGCATCGCCACCGCGGCCGGCGGTGCCACCTCCGCCTCCGCCAACACCTGCTTCGTCGAGTCCACCGCCGGCGTCGGCGAGGGCGCCCGCACCGGCTTCGCCTCGATCGTCACCGGCCTGCTCTTCGTGGTGGCGCTCTTCCTCACCCCGCTCGCCACCATGGTCCCCGCCCAGGCCGCCACCCCGGCGCTGGTCACCGTCGGCTTCCTGATCCTGGCCAACTCGGTCAAGGAGATCGACTGGGCCGACTACACGATCGCGATCCCGGCCTTCCTGACCATGATCATGATGCCGTTCACCTACAGCATCACCAACGGCATCGGCTTCGGCTTCATCACCTTCTGCATCCTGCGCCTGGCCGTCGGCCGCGGCCGCAGCGTGCCGGCCCCGCTGTACGCGGTGGCGGCGGTGTTCGCCTTCTACTACCTGATGCCGGCCTTCGGCCTGCTCTGACGCCGACCGGCCCGCGCGGCCCCGCACCCACCCGGGTGCGGGGCCGCGCCCGTTCCGGGGCCGGGCCGTGCCCGTCCGAGGGCAAGGCGCATCCGTTCCGCGGGCGGCCGTATCGGTTCCGCGGGCGGGTCGGTGCGCGCGCGACCCGGAGGTCGGGTATCGGCCGACTGTCGGAAGGTGTCAAAAAGGCGCCCGTGTAGCCCAGTTGGCGGTGGGAATACTGGCTGGACGGAGAAGGGGGAGGGGACTCGACCGATGGTGCAACAGGATCCGCCCGGGGGTGTCGAGGCGCAGCTGCTGCCGGAGCTGTTCCGGACGGCGGACAAGGCCTCGCTGGACGGCCAGCGCGAGACGCTGCGCTGGTACCGCGGCCTGATCGCCATGCTGGTGATCGCCGCGATGATCGGGTCGTTCCCCGGCCCGGACCACGACGGCGACTTCGACGTCTGGCCGCTGTTCTCGGTGGCCGCCTTCCTGGTGGCCGGCTACTTCTGGTCCCGGCTGCGCCGCAGCAACCCGCAGGGGCGCTGGTACGAGGCCAGGGCGGCGGCCGAGTCGGTCAAGACGCTGGCCTGGAAGTACACCGTCCGGGCCCGCCCGTTCGACGGCGAGGCGGAGTCCGCGGACGTGGACCGCGGGTACCTGCTGCAGGTCGAGGACGTGCTGCGGGCCTTCGAGGACCCGGAGATCGTGCCGCCCGACACCGTCGCCGAGATCACCCCGGAGATGCGGCGGCTGCGCGCCGAGAGCCTGACCGCCCGGCGCACGTTCTACCTGCGCACCCGGGTCGAGGGGCAGCGCACCTGGTACCGCTCCCGGGCCGAGGCCTGCGACTCGCAGGCGGTCTCCTGGGGGCTCGGCATCGCGGTGCTGATCATCCTCGGTGCGGCCGCCGCCATCGCCCAGGCCACCGGCGCGCTGCAGGTGCACGTCTTCGGAGCGAGCTCGGCCGCGGCCGCGGCGATCATCGCCTGGACGCAGCTCAAGCAGCTCCGCCCGCTCGCCGCCGCGTACCAGCTGGCCGCGCGCGAGCTGGAGAACGTCGGCAACCAGCTCTCGGACCTGGACGTCCGGGCGCCGGACGCCGAGGCGCGCTGGGCGCGGCTGGCGGCCGAGGCGGAGGACGCGGTCTCCCGCGAGCACACCACCTGGCGGGCCCGCCGGGCGTTCCCGAAGTAGGCCGGGCGTGGGCCGGGCCCCGCCGGGCGCAGGCGCGGGCCGGGCCCGCGGTGGGCCCGGCGATGCCCTGCCGGCGGGGTGCGCGCCAGTCCAACTCGGAGAAGGGACTGGGGAGATACCGCGAAGCGCGGGCCACGCCGGGACCACAGGTGTGCGGGGTGCGTGAGGGTAGAGCGCCGAGGTACGGACCGTAATCGTTACGTGTCCATGCCCTGGTTTCATCGCCTCCGCGCGACCCCTGTACCGCCGGAGGCCCCCCTTGCGCATTCTCCTGATCGCCAGTGCGTTCAACAGCCTGACCCAGCGCGTCCACACCGAGCTGCGCGAGCGCGGCCACCAGGTCGCCGTCCAACTCGCGCTCGGCGACGAGCAGATGCGGGAGGGGGTGGCCCGGACCGATCCCGAGCTGATCCTGTGCCCGATGCTGACCAAGGCCGTCCCGCAGGACATCTGGTCCACCCGGACCGTCCTGATCGTGCACCCGGGGCCCACCGGCGACCGCGGCCCCTCCTCGCTGGACTGGGCGATCACCGAGGGCGCGGAGCGCTGGGGCGTCACCGTGCTGCAGGCCGTCGAGGAGATGGACGCCGGTGACATCTGGGCGTCCGTCGACTTCCCCGTCCCCGACTGCGGCAAGAGCGAGCTGTACCGCGGCGAGCTCGCCGACGCCGCCGTGGAGGCCGTCCTGCTGGCCGTCCAGCGCTACGAGGGCGGGCTCTTCACCCCCGAACCGCTGGACTACGGCCGGCCCGACGTGCACGGCGAGCCGCGGCCCCTCCTGCGGCAGGACGCGCGCCGGATCGACTGGGAGCAGGACGACACCGCCACCGTGCTGCGCAAGCTGCGCGCCGCCGACTCCCAGCCCGGGGTGCTGGACGAGCTGTACGGCCGCGAGTTCTTCCTGCACGGCGGCCACCCCGAGGACGAGCTGCGCGGCCCGGTGCCCGGCGCCGTGCTGGCCACCCGGGACGGCGCGATCTGCCGGGCCACCGTGGACGGCGCGGTGTGGATCCCGCAGCTGCGCCCGCGCCGCACCCCCGGCGGGCCCGCCACCTTCAAGCTGCCGGCCGCGACGGTGCTCACCGACGAGCTGTACCGGGTCCGCGAGGTGCCGGTGAGCCCGGCGGCGGCGGCCCGCCGCGACACCTGGTCGGAGCTGCGCTACCGCGAGGAGGGCGAGGTCGGCCACCTCGAATTCGCCTTCCCGGGCGGGGCGATGAGCACCGAGCAGTGCCGCCGGCTGCTGGCCGCCTACCGGGAGGCGGCCGACCGGCCCACCTCGGTGCTGGTGCTCGGCGCGCCCCGGGACTTCTACTCCAACGGGATCCAGCTCAACGTCATCCAGGGCGCGGCCTTCCCGGCGCTGGAGTCCTGGGAGAACATCAACGCGATGGACGACCTCGTCGAGGCCGTCCTCACCACCACCGACAAGGTCACCGTCGCGGCCCTCGCCGGGAACGCGGCGGCCGGCGGGCTGATGATGGCGCTCGCCGCGGACGAGGTGTGGTGCCGCGACTCGGCGGTGCTCAACCCGCACTACCGCCTGATGGGCCTGTACGGCTCCGAGTACTGGACGTACACCCTGCCGAACCGGGTCGGCGCCGAGCAGGCCGAGCGGCTCACCGCCGAGGCGCTGCCGCTCGGGGCCGAGCACGCCCGCCGGATCGGCCTGGTGGACCGTACGGCCGGCGGGGACGCGGCGGGCTTCCGCCGCTGGGTGGCCCGGGAGGCGGCCCGGATCGCCGCCTCGCCCGAGCTCACCGGGCGGTTGGTGGACAAGAAGCGCCGGCGCGCCGCCGACGAGGACACCAAGCCGCTCGCCGAGTACCGGGCCGAGGAGCTGCGGCGGATGCACGCCAACTTCTACCGGGCCGGCGAGCCGTACCACCGGCTGCGGCAGGACTTCGTGCACAAGGTCTGCCCGGTGGCGACCCCGGAGCACGTGGCGGGGCTGCTGGGGCGGCCGGAGTAGCCGTTCCGGCGTCGTAGCCGTACGACGACGCCCGGCCGGGGTGGGGCCCCGGCCGGGCGTCCGTTCGTGATCCCGCCCGCGCTCAGCGCCGGACGCCGGCCCCGGCGGGCCGCTGCTGCGGTACCCGGCGAGTCCGGGTCGCCCGCGGCGGCAGCGGGGCGGCCGGGCCGGCCAGCAGGGGCTGCGAGGTGGGGCGGCTCGGGGAGACGGCGAAGGCCAGCGAGCCGAAGAACACGTAGCAGCCGAGCCCGACCCCGAGCGGGAAGATGAACTGCAGCGCCATCACGCCGTCCTGGGTGGAGTGCGAGAAGTCCACCTGGACCGACAGCGCCGCCATGCCCGTGTAGTGCATCGCGCAGACCGCCACGCCCATCACCGGCGCCGCCGCCAGCACGGCGAGCGTGCCCCGGATGTTCAGGGCGGCCCAGAGCGCGGCCGTCGCCGCGACCACGGCGATGGCGACCGAGAGCGCCACCGTCCGGTGGTCGTAGCCGAGCCGGCCGGGCAGGACCATCGCGGCCATGCCCAGGTAGTGCATCGCGGCGACCCCGAGGCCGGTGGTCAGCCCGCCGACCAGCAGCGCCAGCGCGGGCCGTCGGCGCCAGTACCCGACGGTGAAGAGGCCGACGCCGACCACGAGGACGGCGACCAGCAGGCTGAGTACGGTCAGTCCGGGCTGGTAGCTGATCTCGACGCCGGTCACCGAGAAGCCGAGCATCGCGATGAAGTGCATGGACCAGATCCCGGCGCCGAGTGAGGTCGACGCGAAGAGCAGCCAGACGGCCCGGGTGCGGCCCTTCGAGACGAGCGCCCAGCGGGCGCTGCGCAGGGCCACGAAGGCCCCGAGGCAGGCGACGAAGTACGAGACCGCCGGTGTCACCCAGCCGTGGTCGGCATGGTGGATCTCACCCAATTGAGCTCCCTGGACGAGGGGTTGAGGGCGCCAGGGTCGGGGCGGACGCGGTCGGCCGGGGCGGCCGGGAAGGGCGCGCGGAAACCGGCACGGGGACGCACGGGAACGGGGAAACGGGGTCCGCCGAGGGGAGACCTGGCGTGTGGTGCCCCTGACAACGGGGGACAGTAGCCACTGCCGGGCGCTCGCACAACGTTCGTGCTTTTCGTGAAATCCCAGGTCAGGATGGACCTTTACGGCGCCTGCATGATCTTGGCACCAACCCCTGACACCGCCTGCGCACGCTCCCCGGACCCGTTCGTGCCTTACTCCAAGGGTGCTAGCCCGAACGGGTGGCCGGCCGGGTCGATCAGCACCTTGAGCGTGCGCCCGTGCTGGTACGCGGGCTGGGTCGCCCCGAGCGCGAGCGCCTTCGCGGTGGACTCCTCCAGGTCGTCCACGTAGAAGTCCAGGTGGAAGTGCTTGCTCCCGTCCGGCTCCGTCCACGGCTCCGGCCGGTACCCCTGCACCCGCCCGAAGCCCAGCGGGCTGCCGCCCTCCGGGTTGTCCAGGATCGCGAAGTGCTCGTCCACGTGCCGCGTCTCCCAGCCCAGCAGCTCGCCGTAGAACGACGCCAGCGCGACCGGGTCGGCGCAGTCGATGGTGACCATGGCGAGCCGGGCGAACCCGGTGTCGCCCGGTGCGCCCTGCTCGGCCGACGCGGACGGCGTGGCCTGCGAGGACGGCGCGGACTGCTCGGAGACGAGGTCGGACATGACTGGTCGGCCCTTCTGGGAGTCGAGACCTGAGGCCCATGACCAATATGTCACCGGGCCGATGCTCCGGCGCGGCGGCGGGAACCCGATTTTCTTTAGCGAGGGTAATGACGTAGTCTAAAGAGATGCCCGAGATGTCCGAGCAGGACCTCGCAGCGATCAGTCAGCTGCGGTCGTCCACGATGCGCCTCTCCCGACGACTCAAACACCAGCGGGTGGAGGAGTCGCTGAGTCCCACCGAGATGGGAGTGCTGGGCACCCTCGCCCGGTGCGGAAAGGCGACGCCGGGTGAGCTCGCCCGGAAGGAGCACGTGCAGCCTCCTTCGATGACCAGGATCGTCGCGATGCTGGAGGAGAAGGGGCTGGTGCGGCGGGAGCCGCACCCCGAGGACCGCCGACAGGTGGTCGTCAGCAGCACCGAGCAGGCCGAGACGATCCTCGCGGAGAGTCGTCGGCGCCGAAACGTCTGGCTCGCCGAGCTCGCCCAAGGGCTCGACGAGGAGGAGTGGGCCGTCCTCCGGGAGGCCGCGCCCGTGCTCTACAAGCTCGCCCACCTGTAGCTCGAACACCTCAAGGCACACCGAACCCGGCTCGCCGGCCGGGAGGAGAAGGAGCCCGCATCACCGCAGGACCGACCACCGACACCAGGAGCGCGACGGCCACCGCCATGGCCGTCGCGCCGCGAGGGGAGACCACAGTGACACCGCCGGCCGCAGCCAGCGCCGCCGCCATCCGTACCGACGACCCGACCACCGACCCCTCCGCGGCGAGCGCCGCGGCAGCCGACGCCCAGGCACCCGCCCCCACGGGGCTGCCCGGCAGCGGCGACGACGACCCCGACGAACGCACCGCGGCGGACCCCGCCGCTCAGGGCCGCACCCCTGCGGCCTCGTCCCCCACAGGCGCCGGCTTCACCAGGCCCGGGGGGATGTTCTCCTCCCTGCGCGTTCGCAACTACCGCTACTACTTCGCCGGCCAGGTGGTGTCCAACACCGGTACCTGGATGCAGCGGATCGCCCAGGACTGGCTGGTGCTGAGCCTCACCGGCAGCCCGCTCGCGGTCGGCATCACCACCGCCATGCAGTTCCTGCCGATGCTGCTGCTCGGCCTGTTCGGCGGCGTGCTCGCCGACCGGATGCCCAAGCGCCGGCTGCTGATCCACACCCAGGGCGCGATGGGCCTGCTGGCCGCCGGCCTCGCCGTGCTGACCATCGGCGGCGTGGTGACGCCGTACTACGTGTACGCCTTCGCGCTGCTGCTCGGCCTGGTCACCGTGGTGGACAACCCGACCCGGCAGGCCTTCGTCTCCGAGATGGTCGGGCCCAAGGACCTCGCCAACGCCGTCAGCCTGAACGCCGCCAACTTCCAGACCGCCCGCCTGGTCGGCCCCGCCGTCGCGGGTCTGCTGATCGCCGCGGTCGGCAGCGGCTGGGCCTTCGCCGTCAACGCGCTGTCCTTCGCCGCCGTGATCGGCGGGCTGCTCGCGATGCGCGAGAGCGAACTGCGCCCGACCGAGCCGATCGCCCGCGAGAAGGGGCAGCTGCGCGAGGGCCTGCGGTACGTGAAGGAGCGGCCCGAACTGCTCTGGCCGATGGTGCTGGCCGGGTTCATCGGGACCTTCGGCTTCAACTTCCCGACGCTGCTCTCCGGCTTCGCATACGACACCTTCAAGGTCGGCGCAGGCCAGTACGGCCTGCTGAACACCGCGATGGCGGTCGGCTCGCTGGCCGGCGCGCTGCTCGCCGCCCGTCGGGGCGCGCCGAGACTGCGGCGGCTGGTCGGGGCGGCCCTGGCCTTCGGCGCGCTGGAGGTGGTCGCGGCCTTCGCGCCCGACTACTGGACCTTCGCGCTGCTGCTGATGCTGATCGGGGTGTTCGGGCTGAGCTTCAACACCTCGGTCAACTCCACGCTGCAGCTGGCCACCGACCCCGAGATGCGCGGCCGGGTGATGGGCCTGCTGGTGCTGGTCTTCACCGGCGGCACGCCGATCGGCGCCCCGATCGTCGGCTGGGTGACCGCCTCGTACGGGCCCCGGCTCGGCCTGCTGGCCTGCGGGCTGGTGTCCGCGCTGGCGGCCGCGACGGTCGGCCTGGTGCTGGCCCGCAGCGCGGACCTGCGGGTGCGCTTCGACCTGCACCCGGGGCGCGGCGGCCGGGTGGTGGCCGTCGTGCCGCGGACCGGTGTGGCACGCAAGTCGGAGCTGGCTGCGGCCTGCTGACGCGTCGTCGGGCACGTCGTCCGATGCGCCACGAACCCCCGAGGGCGAGAGCCCCCGGGGGTTCGTGGCGTCGGAGCCGGACTCGTCGGGTCAGAGCCGGATGGCGAGGACCTGGCCGTGCCAGACGCCGTTCGGCTGCTCGACCTCGAAGCTCTCGGTCTTGGTGAAGCCGAGCGCCCGGTACTGCGCGACCAGCCTGCGGTCGCCGCCGCCGTAGCAGTCCACCCGCAGCAGGCCGATGCCGCGCCGGCGGGCCTCCTCGACGGCGTCGGCGATCAGCGCGGCACCGATGCCCGAGCCCTTGCGGGTGCGGTCGGTGACCAGGTTGCGGACGAACAGCTCGCGCTCGTCCACCGCGGGGATGTACGTACCGCGCACCTCGGAGAGCACGCACGAGCCGACCGTACGGCCCTCGTCGTCGACGGCGAGGCGGATCAGGAACGGCTCGCGGCCGTACTGCTCGATGTGCTCGACCCGGGTGGGCGTGGTGCTGAACGGCTGGTCGCCCCACTGGCCGGTGCGGCCCCGGGCGGCCAGCCAGGCCACGGCGCCGTCGAGCAGGGCGAGGATGTCGGGGATGTCCTCCGGACCTCCGGTGCGGATCTTCATGCCACTGGAATCGATCATGGAACCGTTCTAGCCCAAAGCCGCGGGCGCCGGAAGCCCCGGCCGGGGCCCGCGCCGGGGGTCCGTTCCGGCAGCCCGCGGGCGGGCCGGGGCCCCGCGCCGCCGGAACGCGCCCACGCGCCGGCCCGCGCGGAACGGGAGAATGGCGGCATGAGGCTTTTCGTGGCGGTGCTCCCGCCGGTCGCGGCACTGCAGGGGCTCTCCGACGCCGTCGCGCCGGTGCGCGGGCTGCCCGGGGCGGACCGGCTGCGCTGGACCACGGCCGAGGGCTGGCACCTGACCCTGGCCTTCCTCGGCGAGGTGCCCGCCGAGTGGCTGCCGGCGCTGTCGGCGGGCCTGGCCGGCGTCGCCGAGCTCCACCCGGTGCACCGGCTGCGGATCGCGGGCGCCGGGCGGTTCGGGGACCGCGTGCTCTGGGCCGGCATCGAGGGGCAGACCTGGGCGCTGCGCCGGCTGGCCGACGCCGTCACCGAGGCCACCGCCGAGGTGGTCGGGCAGTCGGCCGACACCTTCGCCTTCCACCCGCACCTCACGCTCGCCCGGGCGGGCTCCTCGCGCGGCCACCGGCGGGCCGTCCAGCGGGTCGCCGGGGCCGAGCTGGACGGCCTGGCGGCGGCGCTGGCGGACTACCGCGGGCCGGAGTGGGAGGCCGCCGAGCTGCACCTGATGAAGAGCGACCTGGACGGCGGTTCCGCGCACTACGAGTCGCTGGGTTCCTGGCCCCTCGCGGACTGGTGCTGAGGCCCCGGGCGGCCTCGCCGTCCGGTCGGGCGTGCGACGGAGGTACGCTCGTTGACCGTGGATCCCAAGACTCGTATGCGCATCGTCTCCGGCACCCTGGTGCTGCTGCTGGTCGTCGTGCTGATCAGCTCACTGGCCGGCAGGTAGGCCGGAACGGCCGTGAGGGCCACCGCCCGGGTGGGCGGTGGCCCTCACGCATGCCTCAGCGGGTGCTCAGAGCTGCTCGACCACGTAGTCGATGCACTGGGTGAGCGCCTCGACGTCCGCCGGGTCGATCGCCGGGAACATCGCGATGCGCAGCTGGTTGCGGCCCAGCTTGCGGTACGGCTCGGTGTCCACGATGCCGTTGGCACGCAGTGCCTTGGCGACCGCGGCGGCGTCCACCGACTCGTCGAAGTCGATGGTGCCGACCACCTGGGAGCGCTCGGCCGGGTTCGCCACGAACGGGGTGGCGAAGGAGGACTTCTCGGCCCAGGAGTACAGCCGGGACGAGGAGTCGGCGGTGCGGGCGACGGCCCAGTCGAGCCCGCCGTTGCCGTTCAGCCACTCCAGCTGGTCGGCCAGCAGGAACAGCGTGGAGATCGACGGGGTGTTGTACGTCTGGTCCTTCGACGAGTTGTCGATGGCCGTCGGCAGCGAGAAGAACGGCGGGATGTAGCGGCCGGAGGCGGCGATCTCGGCGGCGCGCTCCAGGGCGGCCGGGGAGAAGGTGGCCAGCCACAGGCCGCCCTCGGAGGCGAAGGACTTCTGCGGGGCGAAGTAGTAGACGTCGGTCTCGGTGATGTCCACCGGCAGGCCGCCGGCGCCCGAGGTGGCGTCCACCAGGACCAGCGAGCCCTCGTCGGCGCCGGCCGGGCGCTTGATCGGCATCGCGACGCCGGTCGAGGTCTCGTTGTGGGTGAGTCCGTAGACGTCCACGCCGGCCTCGGCGACCGGCAGCGGGTGGGTGCCCGGGGCGGTCTTGATCACGCTCGGCTCGGCGAGCCACGGGGCCGCCTTGACCGAGGAGCCGAACTTCGAGGAGAACTCGCCGAAGTCCAGGTGCTGGGACTTCTCCCGCACCAGGCCGAAGGCGGCGATGTCCCAGAAGGCGGTGGAGCCGCCGTTGCCGAGGACGACCTGGTAGTCCTCCGGCAGCGAGAAGAGGCTGCTCACGCCCTCGCGCACGCGCTTGACCAGGTTCTTGACCGGGGCCTGGCGGTGGGAGGTGCCGAGCAGGGAGGTCTGGGTGGCGGCGAGGGCACTGAGGGCCTCGGGGCGCACCTTGGACGGTCCGCAGCCGAAACGGCCGTCTGCGGGCTTGATGTCAGCGGGGATCTGGATCTGAGCCACGCGCGCAGCCTACCGGCGGCGGGCTCCGCGGGGGTACGGTCGTCCGCCCGCTGAGACTGTGATCTTCGCTGCCCGGGATGCCGACAGCGGGCCCGGCCGGAAGCCGGACCCGCTG
Organism: Kitasatospora sp. NPDC096140; assembly: GCF_040303045.1. Taxonomy (NCBI): domain Bacteria; kingdom Bacillati; phylum Actinomycetota; class Actinomycetes; order Kitasatosporales; family Streptomycetaceae; genus Kitasatospora; species Kitasatospora sp. NPDC096140. The sequence continues at coordinate 9,559 of NZ_JBEOUW010000041.1, read as the reverse complement.
GTCAGGGGCCGTGCGCGGACACTCGTCCGGGGTGGTCAGCGGGCGATCGCGTCCCAGCCCTCGATCTCCTCGGGGCGGCGCGGGCCGGGGCCGACGTAGCGCGCGGAGGGGCGCACGAGCCGACCCGTGCGCTTCTGCTCCAGGATGTGCGCCGACCAGCCGGCGGTACGGGCGCAGGTGAACATCGAGGTGAACATGTGGGCCGGGACCTCGGCGAAGTCCAGCATGATGGCGGCCCAGAACTCGACGTTGGTGGCCAGCACGCGGTCCGGGCGGCGGTTGTGCAGCTCCTCCAGCGCGGCCTTCTCCAGCGCCTCGGCGACCTCGAAGCGCGGCGCGCCGAGCTCCTTGGCGGTGCGGCGCAGCACGCGGGCGCGCGGGTCCTCGGCGCGGTAGACGCGGTGGCCGAAGCCCATCAGGCGCTCGCCCTTGTCCAGGGCGTTCTTGACCCACGCGGTGGCGTCGCCGGTGCGCTCGATCTCCTCGATCATGCCGAGCACGCGGGAGGGCGCGCCGCCGTGCAGCGGGCCGGACATCGCGCCGACCGCACCGGAGAGCGCGGCCGCGACGTCGGCGCCGGTGGAGGCGATGACCCGGGCGGTGAAGGTGGAGGCGTTCATGCCGTGCTCGGCGGCCGAGGTCCAGTAGGCGTCGACGGCCTTGACGTGCTTCGGGTCCGGCTCGCCGCGCCAGCGGATCATGAACCGCTCGACGACCGTCTCGGCCTTGTCGATCTCGCTCTGCGGGACCATCGGCAGGCCCTGGCCGCGGGCGGACTGGGCGACGTAGGACAGTGCCATCACGGCGGCGCGGGCGAGGTCGTCGCGGGCCTGCTCGGCGGAGATGTCCAGCAGCGGCTTGAGGCCCCAGACCGGGGCGAGCATGGCGAGCGCGGACTGCACGTCGACCCGGATGTCGCCGGAGTGGACCGGGATCGGGAACGGCTCGGCGGCCGGGAGGCCGGGGTTGAACTTGCCGTCCACCAGTAGGCCCCACACGTGGCCGAAGGAGACGTTGCCGACCAGGTCGTCGATGTCGACACCGCGGTACCGCAGGGCGCCGCCTTCACGGTCGGGCTCGGCGATCTCGCTCTCGAACGCGACGACTCCCTCAAGCCCGGGTACGAAATCGGACATGCGACGGCTCCTTCAGTTCTGCGATCGGCGCCCCGCCGTGGTGGGGCGGGCACACCAGTGACCGAATCGTGGTTGGCACTCGGTGCCAGAGTGACAGGCACGGGGTGCATTGCGCCATACACCACCGTGGTGATGTTTGCCGCGGGCCCGCTTGACTTTTCCGTCGAGGGTCGGTCGTGCCCGGGAGACGACCGGAACCGAACACCCGGTTCCGGACAATTCCCCGTACGACGGGCGGCCAAGCGGTGGCGAGTCACCTTATCTCCGACCGGGGTTTGTCCGGAGGTAGCGGTGCCGGTTGCTTGTCGTACGGGATGATGTTGGCGTGCAGACCCCGGAACGCGCCCAGTCGACGCCCCCGAGCCCCGTCACCCGGACCCCGGCCGACGAGGCCCGCCCCGGCCCGGACCTCACCGTGATGCGCAAGCACTACGTCCACGAGGGCCTGGTCGAGGAGCAGCTCGCGCCCGAGCCGATCGGCCAGTTCACCCGCTGGTTCCACGAGGCGGACGACGCCGGGGTGACCGAGCCCAACGCGATGGTGCTCTCCACCGCCGACGCCGCGGGGCGGCCCAGCTCGCGCACCGTCCTGCTCAAGGGCTACGACGCGCGCGGCTTCGTGTTCTTCACCAACTACGGCTCCCGCAAGGGCTCCGAACTCGCCGCCAACCCGCACGCCGCGCTGCTCTTCCCGTGGATCGCGCTGGCCCGCCAGGTGATCGTCCAGGGCCGGGTGGAGAAGGTCGGCCGGGACGAGACCGCCGCCTACTTCCGCACCCGCCCGCACGGCTCCCAGCTGGGCGCCTGGGCCAGCGAGCAGTCCAGCCCCGTCGGCGGTCGCGAGGTCCTCGAACAGCGCTACGCCGAACTGGAGCGCCGCTACCCCGAGGGCGAGGGTGTGCCCGTCCCGCCCTTCTGGGGCGGGTACCGGGTCGTCCCGGAGAGCGTCGAGTTCTGGCAGGGACGCGAGAACCGCCTCCACGACCGCCTCCGCTACCTCGCCGACCCGGCGAGCCCGACGGGCTGGCGGGTGGAGCGGCTCTGCCCGTGAGGGCGGCGGGCGCGAGCGCTGCGCGCGCCCCCTGGGCCGACCGGGTCGGCCCGGGCGCGGCGGTGGCGGACAACTGACACCCCGTCACACCTCGGGTGTAGGATGCCCGACGCGGACCTGGGTCGATGTACATCCGGCCAGCAACGCGCTGTGCCGGCACGATCGAGTGAGGGACTGATGGGCGTCACCGGTGCGGAAACCGCCGCTGGACTCGGCTCTGACCTGGTCGACGTCGCCGCCCTGCCGCTCGACGAGCTCGACGCCCTCCCCGACACCGTCCTGGGCGACCTGCTGCGCCGGGTGGTCGCGGACGCCCTGACGCCCGGGGCGGAGCCGCTCGCCGCCTTCCAGTCGTCGCTCGACCGGTAGCTGCTCGACCGGTGGCCGCTCGGCCGGTGGCCCGGCAGTCGGGGCCCGGTGGCGCGGCCCCGGCGCCCGCGTGCCCCGTCCGGCGCCGGTGATCCCTTCTGCGCGCCCGCGCTCCCGCCGGTGCGCCCCCGGGCGCCGGAGCGCTCCCGGCTGCGGGCGTGCGCCTGACCACCGGCTAAACCCCCCTCGGCCGCTGGATCCGCCAACTCGCCAGCGCCACTGGTGGAGTTCACGACATGCTGGGGTATGAAACCAGCGCCGTCGCGGCACCGTCGGGCACGGGGGGAACAGGTGATGGAGCAGGACCAGCAACGGCCGTACTTCTTCTTCAGCTACGCGCGTCGTGACTTCGAGGCCGAGGACGCCTTCGTCAACCAGTTCTTCAACGACCTGCGCGACGAACTCGGCCGGCTGGTCGGGACGGGCGTCCGCGCGGAGGAGCTCGCCTACCGCGACACCGAGCAGCTGCGGCTCGGCGACGACTGGGCCGAGAAGCTGGCGATGATGCTGGGCCGCAGCCGCACCATGATCGCGCTCTACTCGCCGGCGTACTTCACCAGCCTCTACTGCGGCAAGGAGTGGACCGCCTTCCGCGGCCGGGTCCGGCGCCACCACGAGGACACCGGGGAGCTCGTCTCGGCGCTGATCCCGGTGCTCTGGGAGCCCGTCGTGCCCGGCGAGTTGGCCGACGAGGTGAACAAGATCCAGTGGGCCCAGCCGGACATGGGCGAGGCCTACGCCCGGCACGGCCTGCGGGCCCTGCTGCGCACCGCGCAGAGCGGGGCGTACGAGCAGGTCGTGCGGGTGGTCGCCGAGCGGATCCGGGACGCGGCCGCGCGCCGGCTCGGCGAGCTGCCCGAGTTCGACCTCGGCGCGGTGCGCGGCTACTTCCCGCCCCCCGCGGCTCCCGAGGCGGTCTCCGTCCCCGGCATGGTGCGGCTGTTCATCGCGGCCGGGCGGGCCTCGGAGGCCGCCGCCGAGGGCGGCTCGTACGCGGGTGGCTGGTACGGGGCCAAGCCCTGGCACTGGGCGCCCTACCATCCGCCGACCCACCCCTCGCTGGCGGCGCGCGCCCAGCAGGTGATCACCGCCGCCGGGCACACCACCACGCTGGAGGAGGTCGACGGCGGGCTCGGCGGGAAACTCGACCAGGCCCGCGAGGACAGCCAGGTCAGCATCCTCCTGGTGGACCCGTGGGTGGCCGGCGGCCCGCGCTACCGCTCCGCGCTGCGCGAGTACGACGACCAGAACCACCCCGTCACCGGCGTGATGGTGCCCACCGGCAGCTCCGACCCGGCCGACGGGCCGGAGCGCGACGTGCTGTGGACGGGCGTGCGCGACGTGTTCCGGCGCAACTGGCTGCGCCGGGGCGACATGGAGCACTTGTTCCGGGTCAACGTGAGCCGGGAGAGCTTCGACAACGACCTCACCATCATGGTGACGGTCGCCCAGAACAAGCTCATGGACGACAACTTGGATTGGGGGGACGATGGCGGTGACGCCTTCGGCTTCGGCGGCGGCCCGGCCATGCCCGGGTTGTCCATCCCCGCCGGCCCGCCGGGGCCCCGCCCGGTCCCGCCCGCGCGCTTCGACCGGAACCAGGGCCGCAGGGACCTCCCGCACCAGAGTCGTGGCAAGGACAACGCTGTCCCGCTGAGGGGAGACACGGACGATGACCACTGAGCCCGGCGCAGAGCTGGAGCGCGGCGGACCGGGTTCGGTCGTCACGTTCTACTCCTTCAAGGGCGGCACCGGCCGCACCATGGCCCTGGCCAACGTCGGCTGGATCCTCGCCAGCCGGGGCCTGCGCGTCCTGGTCGTCGACTGGGACCTGGAGGCACCCGGCCTCCACCGGTACTACCACCCGCTCCTGGTGGACCCCGAACTGCACTCCACCGACGGCCTGATCGACCTGCTGCGCTCCTACGTGAAGCAGGCGCTGCCCTCCGCCACCGGGCCGGTCGGCCTCCCCCCGGCCGCCTGGCTGGACGAGCCCGGGCGCCTCGACGGCTACCTCTGCGGCCTCGCCCTCGACCTGCCGCCGGGCGGCCGGCTCGACTTCCTGCCCGCCGGCCGGCAGAACGCCGCCTACGCCGCGGCCGTCACCAGCTTCAACTGGCGCAGCTTCTACCACGGCCGGGACATCCGCGGCGGCGAGTTCCTGCGCGAACTGCGCGAACGCTGGGCCCGCCGGTACGACTACGTGCTCATCGACAGCCGTACCGGCGTCAGCGACACCTCCGGCATCTGCACCGTCCTGATGCCCGACACCGTCGTGGACTGCTTCACTTTCAGCGCCCAGAACATCCGCGGCGGCGTCGACGCCGCCCGTGCCATCGCCGAGGCCGAGGAACGGGCGATCCGGGTGCTGCCGGTGCCGATGCGGGTCGAGGACGCCGAACAGGAACGCCTGGAGGCCGGCCGGGACTACGCCCGTGAGGCCTTCGCGCCCTACCTCGGCCGCTGGCTCTCCGGCGACCGCCGGGCCGGCTACTGGGCCGACGTCGAGGTGCCGTACAAGCCGTTCTACGCCTACGAGGAGGTGCCGGCCACCGTCGCCGACCGGCCGCAGGAGGCCCGCAGCCTGCTCAACGCCTTCGAACGACTGGCCGGTTGGATCACCGACGGGCGGGTCCGCACCCTGCGCCCGCTCACCGCCGACACCCGCCGCCGGCTCTACGGCGCCTACCTGCGCTCCGCCCGCGTGGTGCCGCGGCAGGTCTTCGTCAGCTACGCGCCCGAGGACCGGATGTGGGCCGAGTGGGCCGCGGGGACCCTCACCCGCTTCGGCTACCAGACCTCCCTGCACAACGCCGCCGAGCCGCACACCGGCCCCCGGCCGCCGGAGGTCGCCGGGCCGCTCGAAGGCCAGGGCCGGCTGCTCGCCCTGCTCTCGCCCGAGTACACCGCGCTGCCCCGCGCCGCCGAGGTCTGGCAGCTCCTGCAGGGCCGCGAACTCGCCTCCGGCTCACCGGCATTGGTCGCGCTGCGGCTGCAGGACTCGGACGAGCCGGTGCCCCGCCCGTTCGCCGGGCAGTCCGCGCCGGACCTGGTCCGCTCCTCCGCGGCGGGCGCCGAGTCCCAGCTGTACGGCGAACTCGGCCCGCCGCCCGGCAGCAACCGCCAACTCGACACCGACAGCGGCGAGATCATCGCGCCCGCGCGGTTCCCCGGCACCGCCCCGCAAGTCCAGGACGCGCCGTCGCGCAACGCCGCCTTCATCGGCCGCGGCAAGCTGCTCGAACTGCTCCGCAACCGCTTCACCGGCGGCCCGGCCGCCGTGCTCAGCCAGGTGCTCTACGGCTTCGGCGGCGCGGGCAAGTCCCAGATCGCGGCCGAGTACGCGCACCGCTTCAAGGCCGCGTACGACGTGGTCTGGTGGGTGCCCGCCGAGGAGCCCGCCAACATCCCGCAGAAGCTCGCCGAACTCGCCCCCCGGCTCGGCGTGCCCACCAGCGACGACGTCGCGCACACCGCCGCCGCCGTCCTCGACGCGCTGCGCCGCGGCCAGCCGTACCGCCGCTGGCTGCTCGTCTTCGACAACGCCGGCACCCCCGAGGAGCTCGCCCCCTGGCAGCCGGCCGGCTCCTCCGGCGGGCACGTGCTGATCACCTCCCGCAACCAGGGCTGGGCCCGGCACGCCGGCCTGGTGGAGGTCGACGTCTTCCTCCGCGAGGAGAGCGTCCGGCTGCTGCGCCGCTTCAACAGCGGCGTCTCGCCGGAGGACGCCGACCAGGTCGCGCAGCGCCTCGGCGACCTCCCGCTCGCCGTCGGCCAGGCCGCCGTCTGGCTCCAGGAGACGTCGATGCCGATCGCCACCTACCTCGAACTCCTCGACGAGGAGCTCACCGAGATGCTGGAGCGCACCCGGCTGCGGACCGCCGACTACCCGCACTCGGCCGCCGCGACCTGGCGCATCTCGGTCGAGGAACTCCGCCGGATGAACGCCCCGGCCGCCCAGATCCTGGAGATCTGCGCCTTCTTCGGCCCCGACGCCATCCCCATGCGGCTGCTCTACAGCCGCGCCGTCACCCGCGCCCTGCGGTTGCCCCCGCGCGCGCCCCGCGACAAGCTCGCGATCGGCGAGTTCCTGCGCGCCATCAACCGGTTCGGGCTCGCCCGCACCGACCAGGGCAGCGAGACCATCACCGTGCACCGACTGGTCCAGGCCGTGCTCCGGGACCAGGTCGAGGAGGAGCGGCGGGCCGAGCTGCGCGGCGTCGTCCACGCCGCGCTCGCCACCGCCAACCCCGGCGACCCGGACGTGCCCGCCAACTGGGCCGAGTACGCCGAACTGCTGCCCCACCTCTGGCCGTCCGGGGCCGTCGACAGCGCCGACGAGGACGTCCGGCAGTGGATCATCGACTCGGTCCGCTACCAGTGGAAGCGCAGCCTGCACGAGTCCGGCCGGGAACTGGCCGAGCGGACCCTGGAGCACTGGCGCCAGGACGGCTACGGCGGGCCCGACTTCGACGTCGACAACGACGCCCAGACCCTCATGCTGCGCACCCAGCTGAGCAACATCCGCCGCTCCCAGGGCGCCCTCCAGGAGGCGTACGAGATGGACCGGGACATCCTGGAGCGCTTCACCGCGACCCTCGGCCCCGAGCACTCGCACACCCTCGCCGTCGCCAACAGCCTCGGCGCCGACCTGCGCTTCCTCGGCCGCTACGACGAGGCCCGAGCGCTCGACCGCCGCACCCTGGACGCCGCCCGGCGCACCCTGGGCCCGGACCACCCGCGCACCCTGATGATCACCAACAACCTCGCCGTCTCCGACTACCTGGCCGGCGACCGCCGGGCCGCCCTGGAGCGGCACCGCAGCAACTACCTCCAGCAGCGCGACGCGCTCGGCGCGCACAGCCTCTACGCGCTGTCCTCCGCCTCCAACTACGCCCGCGACCTGCGCGAGACCGGGCGGCTGCGGGAGGCCCTGGACCTGCTGGAGGAGACCGTCCGGATCTACCAGCAGACCATCGGCGACAGCCACACCGACACCCTGCGCGCCCGCAAGAACCTCGCCGTGGCACTGCGCCGGGCCGGCCGGTACCACGAGGCCCTGGAGATCGACGAGGACATCTACCAGCGCTACCTGGACATCAACGGCGCCGAGCACCCCGACACCCTGGCCGCCGCCACCAACCTGGCCAGCGACCTCAACGCCCTCGGCGACACCACCCGGGCGATCCCGCTGGCCGAACGGGCGCTGGCGCGGTACCGCGACTACCTGGGCGAGGACCACCCGGTGACGCTGGCCGGCGCCAACAACCTGTCCGTCTACCTGCGGCTGGCCGGACGCACCCAGGAGGCCCTGGAGCTGTCCGGGCGCACGCTCGCACAGTTCCGGACCGTCCTCGGCGCCCACCACCTCTACATCCCGATCGCGATGATGAACCACGCGAACGACCTCGCCCTGGCCGGGCAGACACAGGCCGCGCTCGACGTGGAACTGGAGGCCGCGCCGCTGATGACCGAGGCCCTCGGGCCCGACCACTACGACTCCATCGGCATCAACTCCAACCTCTCGCTGTCACTGGCCACCGTCGGGCACACGGAACGGGCCGAGGAGCTGCGGAAGGACTGCATCCGGCGGGCGCGGGTCACGCTGGGGGAGGAGCACCCGACGACGGTGGCGGTGCGGGCCGGGTCGCGGCTGGACTCGGACGTGGAACCCCCGCACGTGTGACGGTGGGTCAGCGGGGCCCCCGGGCGGTGCTAGGTTCGCGGACATGGTGCCGTTCCGGCAGTTCCTGCTGAAGATCCACAGCCGGTGCAACCTCGCCTGCGACTACTGCTACGTGTACGAGGGCGCGGACCAGAGCTGGCGGCGGCGCCCCCGGCGGATGGAGCTGGCGACGGTCCGCCGCACCGCCCGGCGGATCGCCGAGCACGCGGCCGAGCACGGGCTGGACGAGGTGTCCGTGGTGCTGCACGGCGGCGAGCCGCTGCTCGTCGGCGCCGGCCACCTGGCGGCACTGCTCGCGGAGTTGAGCGGCATCGCGGGGGCCGGCGGGCCGCGGGTGCGGTTCGGCCTGCAGACCAACGGGCTGCGGCTGCTGGACGAGCCGGCGCTGCTCGACGTGCTGCACCGGTACCGGGTCTCGGTCGGGGTGTCCCTGGACGGCACCCGGGCCGACCACGACCGGCACCGCCGGCTGCCGTCCGGCGCGGGCAGTTGGGACCGGACCGCGGAGGCGGTGCGGCTGCTCGGCTCGCCCCGGCACCGGGAGCTGTTCGCCGGGCTGCTGTGCGTCGTCGACCTGACGGCGGACCCGGTCGACACCTACGAGGCGCTGCTGGAGTTCGCGCCGCCCCGGCTCGACCTGCTGCTGCCGCACGGGACCTGGCTCGCGCCCCCGCCCGGGCTGCAGGCGCGGACACCGCCCGGCGCACCCCCGACGGGTGCGGAGCCGGCGCCGTACGGGCAGTGGCTGATCGCGGCCTTCGACCGCTGGTACGGCGCGCCGCGACGGGAGACCGGGGTGCGGCTGTTCGAGGAGTTGGCGGTGCTGCTGCTCGGCGGCCGCGCGGCCAGCGAGGCGGTCGGGCTGGCGCCGGTCGACCTGGTGGTGGTCGAGGCGGACGGCACCGTCGAGCAGGCGGACAGCCTCAAGGCGGCCTACGACGGCGCCCCGGCGACCGGCCTGGACGTGTGGCGGCACGGCTTCACGGAGGCGGCCGCGCACCCGGCCTTCCGGGCCCGCCAGCGCGGCCTCGCCGGGCTCGGGGCGGTCTGCGCGGGCTGTCCGCTGGCGCGGGTCTGCGGGGGCGGGCTGTATGCGCACCGGTGGGCGGGTGACGGGTTCGGGCATCCGTCGGTGTACTGCGCGGACCTGGACCGGTTGGTCCGGCACATTGCGGGGCGGTTGCGGGAGGGGGTTGCCGAGGTGGGGGGTCCGCTGCGCGGGGCTCGGTAGGGGGTGGGCTTTCGGGAGGGTGGGGTGGACGGACGGGGTCGGCTCCGGGGGTGGCCGCTCCGGGGGCTGGATGATTTTAAGACATG
>NZ_JBEOUW010000040.1:0-85322 GCF_040303045.1 Kitasatospora sp. NPDC096140 | reverse complement strand
TGGTCGAGAGCTTCGACGGTCTGCTGGCGGTCGCCGCCGCCGTCGTGGAACAGGATGGTCGGGCCGAGGTGGAGCTCCTTCTTGACGGTGTCCACTTTTCTGCTTCCGGCCCGCTCCAGAGCCGCATGCCGTCCCAGGCCGAACCGCGGTGCCCGGGGCCGAGCGAGGCACCTCGACGCCGTGGCGGCCATGACCCTGGGCACCGCCCAGGTAATCAGACGACTCCGGGAAGCTGGCCGACCGCGGCGGCGCCGGCCGCCTTCCCGATCAGGCCGAGCACGCCTGCCAGCTCACCGACGAAGGCCCCCACCGTCTCCTTCACCTGGCCCTCTGCGCTGACCGGCGACTCGAACAGGTAGCCCAGCTCACCGGCGCCGGTCGCCATCGCGCTCCGCTGTACCTGGTAGTCGGCCCAGGAAGGTCGGAACACGGACCGAGCCTCTTCCAAAGCCTTCTCGTCAACTTCCTCTGTCAGAAGACGCCTTGTCACCTGGTGGGTGGCGAACCACAGCGCGACAATCTGGGTTGCCGTGGCTGGCAGCTGGGCCGGGCCGAGGGAGCGCTCGATGCCCCGGGAGCTCGGGACGATCCAGGGGGAGGCCAGCTGCGTCAGCACCGAGGCGAGTTTGGCCCAGTCGGGCCGCCTGCTCTTCTCCCCGGCCTCGATGAGCAACAGCGCGGTGCGCCGCTGCTTGTGGGTGGCGGTCGGGTGAGCGAACTGTTCGACGAGTTGCTCGGCGGCCCTTCTTCGGCCTGGTGCCGTGTGCAGCCCGGTGGCGCGGGCGTAAGTGCTCCAGGCCCGCCGTACCTGCTCGGTCGGCACCACGGTGTCGTCCAGCAGCCACAGGTACAGGACCGGTCGCACCAGAACGCGCTGCGGAACTCGTTTCAGGGGCGAGCGCTGACGGGCTTTGAGCAGTTCGGTGAACAGCCACCGCTGCTCGGGGGTGAAGGCCCGCTCGTCGCTGCCGTGACGGGTGCTCTTGCGGAACTGTGGGTTCGCGAGAAGTCCGTCCGTGACCCAGTCGCCCACCATCCGAACGCTGACCTGCTCCACGCCCAACGAGTGGGCGTCTGCCACCAGGTCGGCGGCCGTGCCCTCCGTCCAGCTGCCGTCGTGGGGGTCCGTCATGCCGCAGAACTTACACCCAGATTCGGGCTTCACGGCGAGCGTCCAACGGCGGCCGGCGCAAGGCTGAGGGGACAGAAACAAGGAAGTGCTCCGCGCCGAAGGTCCCGCCAGGAAACAGCGGCGCGGAGGCACCCGACCATCTCTCGGAAGGAGATGCCATGTCCCACCGTAACCAGCGCTCCCGCACCCTGCACCGCTCTGGACGGCCCCTCGGTCGCCGACCCCGTCTGCGCCAGGCCCTCCTGCACGCTGCGAGCGTCTCCGCCGCCAGCGCCCTCGCGGGCGGCCTGGTCCGCGCTCTGCTTCACCTCGCACATCTCGGCTGATACCCGCCCGACCCCTGACGAAGGCCCTGTGCCGGCCGGATCGCGAAAGCACCCGCACCGAGCGAGGGGTAGTTGCTGACTCGTGCCTCGCCCTGGCGCCACCGGTTGGACCTTGTCCCAGGTTTGCCGTCCCGCCGCTCTGCGGCCGAACCCGAGCCGCCGGCAGCAACGGCTCCACCAGATCCCACAGACCATCAGGAACAATCCATCCCCAACCCATCACTCCCCCATGACCGATCCAAGGACCCGATAGCCACGCGGAACACGCTGTAGGCGGAACGAGTCGGCCGACGAGAGCCTTGGTCGGAAGCTGTAGCCGCAGTCAAATGCGGCGTGCCCCCCGAACGAAGGTGTTCGGGGGGCACGCTCATGACTGGGGGCGGCGGGTCAGCCCCAAACCTCTTCCAGTTCCTTCTTGACCTCGGCGATGGGGATGTACAGGTCGTCGTCCTCGTCCAGGTTCTGGAACCGCTCCAGCGCGTCCGCCTGGGAGTAGCCCAGAAGGGTCTTGGCCACCATCCACTCCGTGAGGGAGACCTTCCGGTCCCGGTCGCGGTCCATCATCCGGTAGGGGATGAGGACGTAGGTGAGGAAGTATTCCTTGAGATCGGGGTGGTAGGCGGCCCGCACCATGGCGTCCTTGGTGACCTTGCCGGACTCGGCGGTACCAGTGATCTTCGTCAGCCGCTGCCACAGCGTCCCGGTGAGCGCATCCAGCGTCCTCCACCCTTCTTCGCCGGGAGCGATCCCGACCGAAGCGCCCAGGACCAGCGTGAGCCGATCGAAGTCGGCCCTGCTGATGGAGCCGTCCTTGTCGTTGTCGAGGGCGCTGAACAGCCCCTCGGCGCGCTCGGTTTCCTTCGTCATGGCGATCACCTGTCTTCATCGGGTCCATCAGTTGACGAACCATCGAAGATTCCCAGACCGGTTGGCCCCTTGAGGCGAAGCTCCACCGCAGATCATCCGATCGGTGGAATGCTCGCCCTCCAAGGACTCAGCGGCACGGCCATGGCATCGGCCATCGCTCAGTGAGACACAACAAGGCAACTCTCGCATCGTGGGGACACTACTGAGCATAGGACCGTACGACCGCCAGTCGAGGCACTCGCCGAGCTGGTGCTCTGGGGAAAACATCTAACGAGGGGGCCGACTCAGAGTCAGCCCCTTCGGAAACAGCAGGCCAGCAGCCTGTGCTGGTCGCGCCGGACGTTGCATCCGACGCTAGCCAGCTCGTTAGTCCAGGTAGATGCCAGCGAAGGTGCCGTCGAAGCCGAGGGCCACCCGTGCGGCGTCGGTGTCGGGGTGGTGGGTCCAGGTCGGGTTGGCGATCATCGCGTCGAAGTCCTTGCGGGTGATCTCCGGCTCCAGCCACTCGTTCCCGCAGCGGCACCGCACCCACACGTTGCGACGGTGGTTGAGCAGCAGCCAGTCGCGGCGGGCCCGGCAGGCGGAGCAGGTCACCGGCATGCCGCGCAGGGCAAGTTCGGCCGGGTGGAGAAGACCGCGGACGGCCTCCGGGCCGCTGGGGGCCTGGGTCTCGTACTCCAGCTGGAGGAGCGGGTCGGAGCCGGCCGGGACCGGGGTGGTGATGGGGGTCGGGGCGGTGTTGGTGTTCTCGGTGGTTCTGGTCACGGGCTCTCCGTTCGTGGCGCTCGGGCACTTGCGTGACACCTGGTGAAAGCAGGTGTCGAGGGGGTCTGGGAGGGCCGCCCGGCGGGTTGCCGGTTCAGCGGCGTGGTGCCGGGCGGCGCAAGTCGGGCGCCTTGGCCGGTGCCGGCTGCGTGGCACGTGGCCGTGCCGGCTCGGTGCGGGCCTGGGTGACGGGGGCCGTGCGGGTGCGGGGGTGTTCGGGGTTGGCGGGCAGGTCTGCGAGGCGGCGGATTCGCCAGACGATGACGTCGGCGGTGTTGCGGGCGGTTTCCAGCTCTCGCCGGTCGACGGCCTTCTCCAGGAGGGCCTTGGGGTCGTGGCCGGCCTTCTCGGCTTCCGCGAGGACGGCGGCCAGGGCGTCGTCCTCGCTGGCCGGGCCCTTCGGGGTGGCCGTGTCGCCGAGGACGGTGCGGATGGTGTTGTCGTGGCGGCGGCGCTCGCCGTCCGGGAGGGTGCGGCCGATCTCGCGCAGGGTGCGCATGGGGGTTGCGGCGGCCTGCTGGTAGGCGGAGCGCAGGTGGTCGGCGGCTTGGCGGGAGGCGGCGGCCTGCTGGGCGTGGCCTCGGGCGGAGTGCCAGCGGGCGGCGGCCAGGGTGACGAGGACGAAGGTGGACAGGACCATGGCGGTGGCGCCGCCGTCCTCGCCCCGGCCGAGCGCGCTGCCGGCGTGGACGATTCCGCGGGCGGCCGAGCGCAGGGCACGGATGTCGGCGTTCTCGGCGCGGACGTGGCTGCGGGTGGCTCGTTCGAAGGCGCGGGCGGCGTCCCGGAGTTCGGCGCGGGTGGCGGCTGGGGAGGTCTGAGCGAGCGCGTCGAGGAGTTCACCGGCGCCGACGAGGTGGGCAGCGGCTTCGTCGTCGTCCTGGTCGAGGGCGGCGACGGCGCGCTCTGCGACGTGGGCTGCGTCCCGGCGGCGGCGCGCGGGAGCGGAGCGGCCGGGGCGGGCCGGACGGTCGTCCGGTGCGGGGGTGCCGGTGGCGGGTGCGGTGTCGAGGCGGTGGCGGATTTTGGGGAGGGAGAGGTCGGGGGCGAGTTTGGACCCGGAGAACCAGATCGGCTCACCGTCTCGGTTGCGGTCGCCGGGCAGGGCGACGTTGTAGCCGAGGACGTCGCCGGAGGGAGCGTGGCGCAGCTTCACCCGCAGGCCGGCCTCGCGCAGGCGGGTCAAGAACTCCTCCTCGCTGTCAGCTCCGGCGACGGCCTGGCGGACGGCTTCGCGCAGGGTCTCGCGTGGAGTCTCGGTGCGGCCGGTGCGTTCGGCCTTGAAGCGCTCGGCGCTGGTGGGGTTCTTGGCGGCGGTGCCGTCGCCGGGGTTGAGCTGGCGCAGGCCGTACTCCTTCTCGATGAGTCGGGCTTCGGCCTGGGCCTTGCGGCGGTCGAAGGAGAGGTTGGCGAGGCGGCCGTCCTGGCGGACGAGGGTGGCGGCGATGTGGATGTGGTCGTCGGCGTGGCGGACGGCGACCCAGCGGCAGGCGGTGGTGTCGCCTTCGGGGGCGATGCCGGTGGCGTGGACGATGCGGCGGGCGATGTTCGCCCAGTCGTTGTCGTCGAGGTGGCGGTCGCCGGGGTCGGAGCGCACGGAGCAGTGCCAGATGGTGTCGGCGGGGGCGCGGTCGCCGATGGCCTTGACGGGCTGGTCGAGTTGGGCGGCGAGTTGGGCGATGGTGTGGTGGGGGTTGCGGCCGGGGTCGGGGGCGAAGTCGTTCCAGGAGGCGACGAGGTGCTGGTCGGTGTGTTCGTCGCGTCGGCCCGGTCCGTAGAGGTAGCGGATGAGGCCGTAGGTGCCGCCGGTACCGGTGCGGATCTTGGGGATCACCGGCGGACCATCCAGGCGACGGCTTCGTCGACGGCTCCGATGGAGGCTTCGATGCGGTGCAGGAGTTGCTGGAGGTCGGAGGCCGGTTGGCCGCCGGCGTTGAGGAAGTGGGCGACCTGGTTGACGTTGTTGCCGATGGCGGCGAGCTGGCGGTTGGACTCCATGAGTTCCTGGATGCCTCGCCGGTAGTCGGCGATGGCGGCGCCCGGGTCGGTGCTGGTGGCGGCGGCCAGGGTCGCGGCGGCGGAGAAGCCGCCGGGGGCGAGGTCGGCGTGGTCGGCGGCCTTCCGGACGGCGGCCCACTCCGGTTCGCTGAACCGCAGGCTGACGCAGGTGCGGCGCTGGGTGGCGTGCCGGGGACGGCGGCGTCGGGAAGCGGCGCGCTGTGGAGCGGGCGCGAGCGCGGTGTCTGTCCCGGTAGTCGACACCCCCGGGTCGACTCCCCGGTCGTCGGTGGGCCCCCCTGGGTCCGCCGACGACCGGGGTGCCCGCGCCCCCTTCGGGGCGGGGGCGGGGTAAGCATCGCTTACCCCACAACTTGCTCCGCCAGGAGCCTGATCACGGTCATACTCCCCTCCCACCGTGATGCCGTCCTGGTTGGTTGCGCTCATCGGCTCGCCTCGGTGTCACGCTCGCGGAGGTCCAGCAGGAGGTCTTCGACGAAGTCGAGGGCGAGGACGGGATGGTGGAAGGTCCAGGGGTGCGAATGCTGGCCGCGCTGAACGCTGCGGGCACCGTCGGGACCGGTTTCGACGCGCCGGAGGTGGCCGCGCTGGGTGAGGACCGCGAGCCAGGAGCCCGCCTCGGCCCAGGTGGCGGGGGTGGTGCGCATGGTGGGGTGCTCCCGGATGGTGGTGGTTCGGGTGGGTGACCGGCCGGGGTCACCTGGTCGGTCACCCCGGCGGTCTGGGGTCGGTCAGTTCCGGTCGGCGGTGACCGGCTGACGGTGCTGGGTGCGGAGCTGGGCCATCAGCTGGGTCAGGGTGTCGCTGGACAGGGGAATCTGCTGACCGCGGATCGCCTCGGCAACCACCTTGCGGGTCAGCTTGTCCTCTTCCCTGACCGCCTGCCGGGCGATCTTCAGCAGGTCCTCGGTGTCCAGGTCAGGGCGGCGGTCACTGTCCCGGTCAGTGACCGGCGGGGCGGTGGGCGGGGCCGTGACCGGCTGACCGGTGGCCTCGGTGGGGCTGACCGGAGCGGCGGTGACCGGCGGCTTGACCGCCGGTCGGTTGGTCACCGGCCGGCCGGTGACCGGGTGACCGCCCAGGTCAGAGGGCTTGGTCAGGCTGACCGGGGTCAGCGGCGGCTGCGGCGCCGGGGCGGTGACCGGGTGGCTGACCGGGGCAGTGACCGAGTGGCTGACCGGCTGACCGGAGGCGGGGTGACCGGCGCTGCCCTGACCGGCGGTCTGCGCCACCGGCCGCCCGGTCAGTCCGGTTTCCTCCACGGTGGCCTGACCGGGGTCGGGGGTGACCTGACCGAGGTCGGCCTCGGCCGGTCGGTCACCGTGACCGACCGGGGCAGCGGGGCTGACCGATCCCCGGGCGATGAGGATGTAGAGGTGGACGGCGCCGGCCAGGGCGAGCGGGGCGATGGTGGACAGCACTGCGACCACCGTGTCGCCCAGCCGCAGCCCTCTGTCTCCGGAGTGCAGTTCGTTGAGCCGGATCGCGTGCAGGGCGTTGGCCCACAGGCTCGCGCCGGTGGCCGCACCGAAGAGCGTCCACACGTAGGCACGGGCGCGCAGCGGTGCGTCGCGCAGGACGAGCAGGGCGCGTACACCGTAGGCGATGAAGCCGTCGATGACGAGGGGGAAGAGGTAGGTGAGGGGGCCTCTGACGTGGATGGCGATGGCCATCTGTTGGAGGGCGTCGTAGGAGAGCGCGCATCCGGCGGCGCCGAGGGCGATGACGACGGCCCGGTCCCAGCCGGTGACGCGCGCGGGGGCCGGGAGGGCAGCGGTGGTGGTGCTCATGCGGCCGTACCGAAGTCTTCGCGGCGGAACCGGTCGGCGGTGTCGCCGGTGGTGGCGGCGCGGACGGCGTCCTGGGCGATCTGCCGGTGGCGGACGGCGCGACGGGTCTCGCGGTAGAGCTTGAGCGCATGCTCCTCTGTGATCTTGAGGAGCCAGGCGAGTCGCTCGACCGGAACGCCCTGGCGGTATCCGGCGAGGACGATGGCGCGGCGCTCGGCGCGGGTGAGGTGGATGTCGCGGCCGGCCAGGGTCGCGTTGACGCGGCTGTAGTCGAGGCGGTCGGCGATCCTGGTGTGCAGGGGTTCGCGTTCCTCCTCTGTGAGTCCGCCCCTGATGCCGTGGGTGTCGCCCGTTTCCAGGGCGGCGTCCAGGCAGGCGTGGGCGACGGGGCACTGGGCGCACAGGGCCTTGGCGGCGGTGATGGCCACCGTGTCCTCCGGGCCCGGGAAGAACGTCTCGGGGTCGACCAGGTTGTGCTCAGTCGGGGAGCAGGCGGCCTGGTTCTGCCAGCTGTGGTCGCCGAGGGAGCGGTGGTGGACAGGGTTGGTTGTGGTGGTCATGGGGGTTGCTCCGTTCGCTCTCCGCGCGCCGGTGTGGCATCGGCAGAGAGGTGTGCTGGGTCGGTGAGGTCGGGCGGCTCGCCGTGGGGCGGCCGGGCGCGGCGCGGGTCAGGCGGCGCGCTGGGAGCGTCTGCGGTCGACCGGCTCGAAGCTGACCCGAGTGGTCATCTGGGCGAGCCGGGAGGTGACGCGGTCACCGAGGCAGGTGCGGAGGTCCTTGATCGGCAGGTTGGTGGTGATCAGGGTCGGGAGCATGTGGTTGTAGCGGCGGTTGATCAGCCGGTAGGTCTGCTCCTCCACGAACTCGGAGCTCTTGGCAGCGCCGAGGTCGTCGAGGATCAGCAGGGGAACCCGGCTGTAGGCCGCAAGCACCCGCTCGGCGTCGGTGTCCGAGCCGGGCCGCAGCTCTGCGTAGAGGTCCGCGGCGGTGGTGGCGCGCCAGCGCACCCCGACGCCGGCCCGTACGAGGGCTCGGACGGCGCCGTACGCCTCGTGGGTCTTCCCCGAACCGACGACCCCGGCCATCAGCAGGCTCGGACCGGTGCTGACCTGGCGCCGGGCACCGGCGCTCGGGGCAGTGGCCTGGGCGGCGACCTGCCGGATCCAGCCCAGGACCTGCGGGCGCTCGGCGACCGCATCGCGGTAGCGCGGCGGCATTCCGGCCGACAGTGCCGCCTCCGCCGAATACGGCTCCGCCCCGTCGGGGAGGGCAGCGACCGCGGCTTGGCCGATGCCCCGGGCCGCGAGGATCCGGGCCATCCGGTCGAGCACCGACGGGCCTTCAGCGAGCGTGTGCGGGTCGCGGTGGGTGCGCATCACAGCTCCTCGGCGTAGGCGGCGACGGCGTCGACCGGGTTGGTCCACGCCTGGTGGGCGGGCACGTTAGGCCGGATCCCCGGCCGGGCCAACCCGGCGCCACATGCGTTCATGGCGTCGTTGACCAGGCTCGGCAGCCGGGAGGGGTGGCCCTGGATCTCGGCGTACCGGCGCAGCCCGGCCCGGACGTGGTCGGGCGCGATGCCCTCGTCCAGGAGTTTCTTGGTCAGGCGGCCGAGGTGGCCGAGCACGTCGCCCGGAGGCCGCGCGGTGCAGGCGGCGACGTACTCGCCGATGAGCTGGCTGGTCGACGCGGTGTCCGCGTCGGGCGCCCGGCGCCCCGTAGGTGAAGACGATCCAGGATCCAAGATCCTGGATCCAGGCGCCGAGGGCTCCGGGAGGCTTCGGCGAGCCTTCGGGGAGTCCTCGACGAATGCCCTCTGAGCTGCTGCTTTCCGAGGCGCCGAGGCCTGGTCGTCGTCGGTGCCGGCCGAACGGACCGCTCGGTCAGCGGGCTCGGAAGCGATCGGCACGAGGGGCTCCGGCGGGTGCTCGGGCTGGTGGTCGAGACGCTCAGGAGCGTTCGCCGAGCCTTCGATGAAGGGTCGAGGAGCCGTCACACGGCTCTCGGCAACCGTTCCCGAGCCGTCGGTGATGGCGGCACGCTGTATGCAGGGCCCCTTGCAGACACCGCACCGCTCCGGCTCGCAGTGCGGGCACGCGGACAGCCTGGACAGGCTCGGCTTGTCGATCTTCTGGTGGTTGCGCCAGGTCGGGTAGTGGAAGTACTTCCGGCCGTCGCAGCCGACGTACCGGCAGATGGCACCGGCGGTGGCGAGCTGCCTGAGGTGTTCCTCGACGTCCGCCCTGCCGATCTCGTCACGCATCGGCCAGATGACGCCGTAGACGATCGCCGCGTTGTCGCGGTGGCGGCCGTGGTCGTCGGCGTGGTTGGTCATCCCGAGGAAGGTGACCATCGCCGGGATGGAGACTTCGGCGAGGGTCTCGCTGACCCAGGTCTCCGGCTTGATCGAGCGTATGCGCGCCATGTCAGTAGCCCCGGGCGGGCTCTACGGTGCCGACGCCGGGCCGTGGCCGACTCGGGCTCGTCACCGGATCGTCGTGGGTTCCGTTCGGTTCGACAGGCATGCGATACTCCGTGGTTCGTAGGAGCGCGCGGCGGTCTCTCGTGCAAAGAAGTCCCGCTGCTCGCGCGGTAGCGAATCGGCGCCCCTGGCGCCGGCCCGGCGTCCAGGAGTTGGTAGCTCCCGGACGCCGGTCACATTTCCGGACGTTGCGACTCGGCAGCGCGCCCATCTCCGCCGTTCAGCTCGCTGACCAGCAGAGACGGACTTTGGTGCGTCGCATCGCGATCAACGTACACCAAAGTACGCGAGGTGGGGAGACTAAAGTGCGCCCGGCCTGCGCGACGACACCAGGAACGCACTAGAGTGCGTGTAACGCCACACCCTGATGGAGTACGCCGTGGGAGAGATCCAGTCCAGACTGAACCGCCTGTTCGAGACCTGCCCACACCCCAGCGGGCGACAGTTCACGAACCAGGAGGTGGCCGACCTGACGGCAGCTTGGGCCACAGCGGCCGGCAACCCGTCGGCGAGCGTCAGCGCCAGCCTGATCCAGAAGCTGCGCAGTGGCGCGAAGGGGAATCCGACGGCAGGGACGCTGAAGGCCCTCGCCGCGGTATTCAAAGTGCGGGCGAGCTACTTCATCGATGACGAAGAGCCCGCTGCCCCCGCGAGCGATGCACCGGCCACCCGGCAGGACCTGGAGCAGCTGATCAAGGACGAGGACGTCCGGAACCTCGCCCTCCGCGCCAACGGCCTGTCCAAGGAGACCCTCTCCACCCTTGCCGGGTTCATCGAGCGCGCCCGCTCCCTGGAGGGGCTTGAGGACGAAAAGGCTCCGCGCAACAGCTAGGGCCACCCACCCCGCTTGATCATCTAATTCGAAATCAGATGACGTTTCGATAACGCAGGGCATTACTGTCAGTAGCCCCATATCGCCACCGCGTCGCTCCCCTCGCGCCCACACGAGTCGTTCCATAACGCTCCGCAGTCCCACGACCTCAAAAGTTGCACCGGTCACAATCGGTTGATGCGCCGCTCGCCTATGCTTTCAGCGCCGGGCCAAAGGGAGCGAAGAAGCAATTCAGGGCGGGAAAAGGATCATGCGTAACTGGCGTAGGAAGAGCGGCGACGATGACAGGGAAGGCACTGACTTCTCCGCCGTCGCAGCAACCCTCGACATACCGCTCCCGTTCACCATCGAGAAGCTGTGCGACAGCATCGCCGGCGCCCGCGAGCGGCCGATCCACATTCACGCGATAGAACACGAAGGCTCATCGAGCAAGGCGCCCTGCGGTGCCTGGATCGCGCTGGAAAAGGCGGATCACATCTTCGTGGAGAACGCGACGAGTCCACTGCACCGGTCCCACATCATCCTTCACGAGCTGTGCCACATGCTGCTCGGCCACTCCTGCCTTCCCACGGATACACACGAGGCGTCGCCTGTCAGCGCCGCGCACCGCCATAGCCTCGCGGAGGTCCTCTCCGTCGAGGAGTGGGCCGGATTTCCGATCAACCGGATCGTCAGCCTTCTCGGCCGCACGAGCTACACGCACGCTGACGAAAAGGCGGCGGAGGGGCTTGCTAGCGTGCTCGCACGCAGAATTCGCCAGACGGAGGAAGCCGCGCAGCGCCCCACTGATCCACTGTCAAGTCATCTTCTGAAAGCACTGACCGAGTAGCCGGACATGACCGTAATCAATCTGAGCGTGTGCATCGCTCTCTGGGCGATCACGATATGGCGGGCGCCAGGTGCTTGGCGGAACACCGATAAGCGGTCGCTGTGGGCGGCCTTCTTCGTGCTCGCCTGCGAGATGTGCTTCTCCACCGACACCGCTTCGAGGTGGCTCGACAGGACCTTCGGAATCCACAGCTTCTCCGCATTGCTGAAGCATGCGGCCGCGGTTACTGCTGCGGCTTTCGTCCTGGAATTCCTGGCCGACGCGGCGGCGACTTCACGGCCGACCACCGTTGCGGACCGAAAGGGGCGGATGCGCGTCGGCGTCGTCATCCCGCTGGCCACGCTCACCGTGATGATCACGCTGTTCGCACTGGCCGACCGGCCCGACGAAGCACTCGACCTGATGACCGCCTACCCCCACGACTCCCTGGTACTGGCCTACGTCCTGGTGTGGACGACGTACTTCGGCTGGGCCATGCTGACGGCCTCACGGCTCTCGTGGCAGTGGTCTCGCGGACCGGGGCCCCTGTTGCTCCGGCGGGGCCTGGGTCTGATCTGCCTCGGCACGAGCATCGGAATCGTCTATGCGGCGCACCGAGCCTCCATGCTCTTCTTCGCCCGGTTCGACCTCCACCCGGTGCCGGCAGCGGCGGACGTCGCACTGAACGGTCTGCTCGCCCTCGTACCGCTGCTCCTGATCTCCGTCGGCAGCACCATGCCCACCTACCCCAGGGCGAGGGCTGCCGTACGTCAGCACCGCCACCTGACCGAGCTCTACCCACTGTGGGAACACCTCAGCGAAGCCGTTCCGCACATCCGGTACCGGCACAAGCGGCACCAAATGCGCGATGCCCTCGACGTCCGCGGCGTTCGAGACCGCCTCTACCGGCGCACCATCGAGATCCGCGACGCCATGCTGATCCTGAACGGCCACGCACCGACGTCCCTGCGGCTGCGCGCCGCGGACCACGTCGAGGACGCAGGACTCACCGGCCCGACTGCGGTCACGGCTGCGGACGCGTGCTGGCTGCGGGCCGCCCGCGAGGCCCACACCGCCGGCCTCGCCCGACCAGGCAACCCCGAGGCACCGGAACAGGCCGGAAGCGACCTCGACACCGAGGCCCGCCTGCTCCTCGCACTGTCCGACGCCTACTTCACCGACCTCGCCTGCACCTTCGCCCGAGACCACCTTGAGCGACTCGGCAGCACCCGTCCCCTCTCTGCTGGAGCCACCCCGTGACCTTCGCACCACCCGCACCACCGGCCTTCTCGGACTGCACCCCGGTCCAGAAGACCGCCAAGATCATCACGGACGTCCTCGCTCCGGCCAACCTGGTCACCGCCCTCCTCCTGCTCGTGGGCTGGCACAGCACCCAGTCCTGGTCCGGCCTCGGCTGGGGACTGGTGGCCGCCCTGTTCTGCGGTGTCATCCCCATCAGCATCGTGCTGCTCGGGGTCAAGCGCGGAGGCCTGACCGACAAGCACATCCGGGTCCGTCGACAGCGGGTCGTACCGATGGCCCTCAGCCTCGTCTCCGTCGTCGCGGGCATCGTCCTGCTGTACGTCCTGGGCGCCCCCGCCGACGTCTCCGCGCTGGTGGTGGCCATGCTCGTCGGGCTCGTCTCCTCCCTGCTGGTCACCACCGGGTGGCAGATCTCGATCCACAATTCGGTCGCCGGCGGAACCGTCATGATCCTCCTGCTGGTCTTCGGCCCCTGGATGCTCCCCACGGCCCTCGGCGCGGCCGCCATAGGCTGGTCCCGCATGGTCCTCAAGGCGCACACGATCGGGCAGATCCTCGCCGGCACCGCTCTGGGCGGAACGTCAGCGCTGGCGTTCGTGCTTCTTCGCTGAGGGCCGTTCCTCCGGGGTGGTCGAGACACCGCAGCGGCCCCCGGCCCGTCGCCGGGCGACACCGCCCAGGCGACGGGCCCAGGCACAGAGCGGGCTACTTCTCTCCGAGGGCGTGGCGGAGCCAGTCGAGCGAATCGGTCGCGAGGATTGCGTCGGCGAGGTCCTGAGCAGTCTTCGTGGTCAACCGGCCACGGCTGTTGTCGATCCACCGCTGGGCGTTGGCGTAGCCCTGCGCCAGGTACTCGACCCCTTGGATCAGGCACTCCAGCTTGTCGGCATCGCGGGCGCAGACCGCTTCGGGAGACTCCTTGCCTTCGTACTCGGCGATGAGATCCTGCACGGTCGATGCCAGCACCTCGGGCATACCCTTGACCTGATCGGCCGTGACGGCCTCGGGGTCGGCGCTGGTCGCGTATTTCTTGCCGACGTAATTGACGTCGCCGGTCCGCGTCTCAGCGACGTCGTGCCAGGTGGCCAGGAAGGCGGCCCGAGCGGGATCGGCGCCTTCGAGCCTCGCGATGATCGAGGCGACGACCGAGGTGCGCCAGGAATGCTCGGCAACCGACTCGGGATCGCGAACACCCGCCATCCACCAACCAGTGCGCTTGGTGTGCTTGAGCGTTCCCGCCTCGAACAGGAACCGGGCTACCGGGGACAGGTCTTCCGCCACCGTCTGACTCCTCTCACGCCTCGGCGAGGCGGATTGCGTAACGAATGTTCTCCAGCTCGCGCCGCCTGTGCGGCGACACCTCTGCGCTATCCAACATCACGGGAAGTCTGTCGCGTAGCGCGGTTGCCGCCGCTCCCGAGCGAAGCAGGGCCGGTCGGACCTGGAGCAAGGACCACAGGGTGTGGATGTTCAGGTCCAGGTAACCGTGGTCGACGTTGAGGCCGTTGACAAGATGAGCGAGCAACTTGTGACCGGACCACGGCTTCCGCGCCGGGTTCGCGATGAACTCGTCGGACAGCTCAAGTGGCAGCTCTCCGATCCAGTAGGCCCAGTAGGTGAGGTTCGCGGCTGCGCCGGCTTCGTCTGCCAGTGCGGTGTCGATGAAGTAGGTCAGCCTGTCCGGGTCACCGTGTCGGGCCGAGACCATTGCGACCGAGCGGGAATTGAGCCAGTTGCTCAACCAGTCGCCCGGCCTTTCCGACCGTTGCTGGTGAGCCAGCCACGAACGCGTGTCGTCCTGGCTGTCCAGGCCGGCAAGATACAGGGCTTGGCGGCGGAGGAGGAACTGGTGACTCCCGCGGGACTCCTCGGCCGTACGTCGCATGGTGGCGAAGAACCGGGCCCGGTCGGACGCGGCCAGCTCCGGATCTGACGGCGCGGGCCCGCGACGGGGACGCGTCGGTGTCGGCAGCTCGCAGATTTCCTGGGGAGCCCTCCCGTTCAGCGGCCATGCCAGGACTTCGATGAGATCGCGCTGCAGCACCATCGAGGCCAGCGTGCTGTCTCCCGCAGCACCGTCTTCGAGCGCCTCAGCCAGCAATACGTCGGCCTCAAGCGCGCGGTCGAGCGCCTGCAGCATCGCGGACGGCGTGCCCATCCGCATCAACCGGTGGCGGTTCCCGAGCATCTGCCCGATGGGCACCGCGGTGAGCGGACGACGTCCTGTCTCCCATCCTGCGATGGTGTCCACCGAGACACCGAAGTGCTCCGCGAACTCTTCCTGAGTGTGGCCCCGTTGCTCTCGTATCAGCCGCATGACGTAGCCGGAGATGATGCCCGCGCGCGGGCGAGGAGCGCTTCCCTGACCACCGGTCAGGGTTTTGTCGCGGCCTGATCGCATAGGAGCCCCCACCTTCGGGAGTTCGCCGGTCTATCCGTACCCCGGGTCACTGCATGTTCCGATCTCGGACTTCTACCGTCGTAGTCGTCTTGATCGAGGCTAGCCGGAGGCCCGGTCGCAGGTCCTCCATCTCCCCCGATCCAGTGACGAAAGCCTTCGTTCATCCCGTGAGGAGGTGTCGCGATGGTCGTTCCCCTTGCCTCGTCGGGGGCGGGTGTGCAGATGCAGGAGCCGGTCGACACCGACGCGATCCGGTCGGCAGCCCAACAGGTTCAGTACTTCGCAGTCATGGGGGACGCGAGGAGGAGTGGATCTCAACCGGCCGGCTACGCCGGGCTTCTGCTCTCCCGGGCCCAATCCGTGCGTGGCGTGTTGCCTCCCGGTAACCACCGGAGCGCGGCGGACCGGGTGATCCATTTGGCCGACGCCGTACTGGGCAGCGACTACGGCATCACCCTCGACTCCGCGTGCTGGCACGTCGATCACCTGGCGGCCGCTTGTCGACTCCTTCTGAGCCTTCTGGACCCGCCGGGTCATCGCATCGGTGAGCCACCCGATCGTCGGCCGACCAACCATGCCGGGCTCTCTTGCCGGGAGCCGGGCACGTCATCCGCACCCCGTGGAAAGGTCAGAGGTGAACCAGCTTCCCCAGGCACCGTCGGTGCCCGACAAAGCGGTTGCTGTTCGTGCCCTCCAGCAGCCGAGCATCGGCCCGTCGGTGGGTTCTCGACGCGCTCGTCAGCCGCTCACGCAGACTCAGCGCACGGAGGTGGTGGCCGTGACCGAGGCACCGCCCAGTCCGTGGCACCCGTTGGGCATCACACGAGCCGTCTGGACCGTCGACAACGGGCACGACGCTCTCTCCCCTCTCCGAGCCAACGCCGCCCGGGTGCTCACGAACTGGGGGCTCGAACCCGACGGCGCCCAGCTGTTCGCCGTCCTCCTGGTCCTCACGGAGATGGTGACCAACTCCTCCGTCCACAGCGGCTCCGGGCTGATCGACGCGGAGATGTGGAAGGACGGCGACCGCATCGCCGTCGCGGTCGAGGACAGCAGCCGTGAGGTCCCGGTCCCGCGCACCGCCGGCCCCGACGATGAGTCCGGGCGGGGCCTCTTCCTGATCCGCTCCTACTCCGAATCGAGCGGCTGCGAGCGCTGGCCGACCGGCAAGCGCATGTGGGCCGTGATCGACCCCGACCCCAGCCCCGAGGGCAACGTCCTCCTCCAAGCCGCGCTCGGCGGGCTACAGCCCGTCCTGTGACCCGGGCTCCCCCCACCCTGCTGAAGCGGGCTCAGCCCACGCCCGTCCACCTCCTACGGCGCGCGGCAGTGCCGGCGGCTCCTCCGTTGGCGTTCAGGAGGAGCCGCCGTGCCCCCTTCCGACATCTCCTTCGAGGACATGACGACCGTGACCCGGACCTTGCTCACCGACACGCGCACGCCCCCGGCGCACCCGCCGGCACGGTCGTCGGTGGCATCGTCCTGCCCGCACCTCCGCCAGTCCCTCTTCGACCCGCTGTCGGTGGCCGAGCGGGATCTCGCGGCGACGGGCGATGTCCTCAACTCGGCGAAGGCCCTGGCGTGGCGCGGCCGGGTCCTGGCATGCGACGGCCGGCTCGTGGAAGCCCGGCCGACGTTCGCCGGCGCCCTGGACACCTTCCGTGCGCAGGGGTCGCGGTCCTGGGAGGCCTGCGTCCTGTCCTGGCTGGCCGACATCGATGCAGCGTGCGGGCGACCAGGGACGCCGTCACGCTCCTGCGGCACTGCGCCGCCCTGTACCGGCACCACAGCCCCATGACCACGCCCGGGTCACCGAGGCCCTGCGTGAACTCCAGTCCCGCTAACCGTCCATCAGGAGGACAGCACGATGACTCTGCTCGGCATGCCGACCGTCCCGGCGCAGCTCACCCGCGACATGGGCAACGGTCTGACCTTCACCGCCGGACACCATTTCGCCCTGGACCCGGCGCTTGAGATCGACATGTTCCTGGAGCGGCTGTTCGGGCCGCTGTCGGTCATCGCCCAGATCACCAAACGCTGCAACTTCGACTGCAACATGTGCTCCGAGACGAAGATGCTGCCGGACCCGACCCTGAAGCAGTTGGAGCGGATGCGGGACAACCTCGCGGGTGTCCCGAGGATCTTCCTCTCGGGCGGCGAGCCGCTGCTGCGCCGGGACTTCGGCGACATCGTCGACATGTTCGCCGACGCCGGCCACGTCCTGGCCGTGCCGACGAACGCGACCAAGGGCCTGCAGCACGCCAGGAGGATGGCCGGGAAGGTCGCGTTCGCGAACATCGGCCTGGAGGGGCCGAGGGCGACGACCAACCGGGTACGAGGTGACTACGACGAGGTGATGCGGGGCGTCCGGGCGCTCCAGGGGGCCGGCATCCCGCTGTCCCTTTCCGCCGTGGTCTTCCGCTCGACCCTGGACACCCTGCAGTTCACGTGTCAGATCGGCGACGTCCTGGACGTCGGCAAGGTCAAGTTCATCCTGCCGCTGAGGAAGGGCAACGCCCTCGACCTGGACGAGAACGAGTTCATCTCCGAGGACGAAGCCGCGCGGGCCTTCGACCGGCTGCTCGACCTGCGCTCCGTCCACGATTGGCGTCCGGCGCTGAGGATGACGACATGGACGCCGGAGAACGAGGGCCACATGATCGTGGTCGAGCCGAACGGCCTGACCAACGCCTGGCCCGTCTACGATGCCCCGGACCTCTTCGAACCGCTCGGCAACCTCCTGGAGGAGCCCGTCAGCGAGATCTGGAAGCGGTACCGCTTCAAGCGCAACCACGTCATGAAGTACCTCGGGCGCTCGATCCGTACCGCCGGCCGGGAGGTGAAGCCGGGTGCGTGAGTACAGCAACCTCGCCTGGCCCGGCACCCCGTACGGAGGCAGCAGGCGGCCGTTCCCCCGGCAGAGACGGCTGCTGACCGGCTTCGCCGTGCAGTGGGCGGACGACGGCGAGAACGCCGTCCCGCTCGCCGCCGCCGCGGTGTTCCTGTCCGTCCACCGCACCGCCGTGACCGTCCTGGACCCGGCGACGGCCGACGCCGGTTACCGGGTCGTCGTCGCCGACGGCGACCTGGAGTCCTCCGGTGTGGTCGACGTAGTCGACCAGGTCCTCGTCCAGGCCCGGCGGCACTCCGCCGGGATCGGCTGGCACTCCTACCCCGACGACGCGCACGCGCTAGCCGCCCGGGCAGTCGGCCGGACGCCCGGGATCACGGCGGTCGCCGAGGCGTGGACGGACCGCACGGTGTGCGACCGGGGCACGGCGCAGCTCACCGACACCGCCGACGACCTCGGCCTCACCGGCCGACCGGTCCCGCTGGTGGCCGCCGAGCACAACCTCCGCTGCCCGGTCGGCCCGGGCGGACTGCTCACCCCGCCCGCCCTCCAGGAGCTGTACGAGACGAACACGCCCGCGAAGGCGGCCGAGGACTACGGCAGCTCCGCCCTCGTCCAGGCTCTGACCGTGACCCTGCTCGCCGGCCACGCGCGTGAACTCCTGAGCTGGCCGGACGGGTTCAACGTCGGACAGCTCGCGGCCACCCTCGCCTGGGACCACTTCCCGACCGCCTTCAACACCGCCCCTACAGCTGCCGCCGCGCAGTAGCGTCGCCGCGGAGCCCGGCGCTTGGCCGCCGGGCTCCGCCCACTCGTTCCCGGACCGAAGGCCCCTCCCGTGCACACCATCAGCACCCTGACCAACCCGCGCACTCCGCCGCGGCCGACCCGCTCCGCGACCCGGCTGGCGTCCATCGACGTCGAGTGGACGAAGAACTACCGGATCAAGAACGGCAACAAGCCTTTCTGTCTCTCGATCGTCTGGCTCGACATCCCCCGACGCGGCCCCGTCGACCTGGCCGGCCGGCCGTACGACTTCACCAGCCTCTACGTCGAACACACCGAGGAGATCCCTGACCTGGTCGAGTCCGCCGGAATCATCATCCGCTCCGCGCTCGACAGCGCCGACCTGGTGACCGGCCATCAGCTCTGCGCCGACCTCGCCGTCCTCGACGCGCACGACGCACCACAGCCAGTCGCGGACGCCCGCACCGCCTGGCACGACCGCCACGCCCTGCCCGAGGACGGCACGCAGGTCTTCGACACCCGCTACGACACCGGACACATCCTCACCGGCACCTCCCGCCGCCTCGTCGACGTCTGCACCGAACTGAACCTCGATGTCACCCAACCCGAGCTGCGCAGCACCTCCATGACCGCGCTCCACCGCAAGTGGCTCGACGCGGGCGACACCTCCGCGCGCGAGCGGATCAGCGTCCTGAACCTACGCCACTCCCTGTCCACCGCCTACGTCGCGGCCCGCGCGTGCGGCCTGGCGACCTGGGACGAGCCGATCAACGTCAACCGGGCAATCGCCGACGGCGCCGCCAGCCGCTGGGAGTGGCTGACCAGCCCCGCCTTCTCCAGCCTCCTGGGAGCACCCCGTGATTCGTGACTGCGCCGTCATCGCCGTCGAAGGCTCGCAGGCCGCCGGCAAGACAACCCTGGCCCTCGCCCTGACCGCCCACTACCGCGAGGCCGGGGTCCACGTCGCCGTCTCCGGCGAACCGGCCCGCGTCAGCCCGTTCATGGAGGAAGCCGTCCTCTACGGCGGCCGGTTCGACGCCGTCGCCGAACTCGACGCCTTCGCCGCCCACCTGATGACCGCGGCCCGCACCGCGCGCCACCACCGCCTGCTCATCGCCGACCGCACCCCGGCCAGCGTCATCGCCTACTCCCGTCACCTCCTCGACCTCGAAGACCCGCTGAACGGCCAGCTGATCCACGCGATGGAGGCGACCTGCCGGGCCTGGATGCCGAACGCCTACGACGCCGTGGTCTACTGCCGGGACCGCTACAACCAGCGCTCCGGCGGCGACCGTTACCGGGAGAAGGTCCTCGACCTCCAAGGCAAACTCGACCGGACCATCTACGAGGTGTGCGCCGGCTCGGGCGTCAAGCTCATCGAGCTGCCGACCGAGCTGGACACCGCCTCTCGTGTCCGGTGGATCGCCGAGTGCGTTACCGACATGGGCCTCCTCCTGTCCTGATCCGCCTCAGGGGGCCCCGAAAGGAGCCCCCGATGACCGACCAGGTGACCGTCCTCGACGCGATGGTGATCCTCGAACGCGAGGACGGCCGAATCCTCCTCATCGAGCGCGCGAACACCGGCTACGCCGACGGCATGCTCAACCTCCCCTCCGGCAAGGTCGAACGGGGCGAGAGTGTCGAAGAAGCCGCCGTCCGCGAAGCCTTCGAAGAGGTCGGCGTAAAGATCGACCCGGCGGACCTGCACCCCGTCCACGTCGTCCACCACCGCAACCCCGAGGGCAACGCCCGCATCGGCTGGTTCTTCGCCACCACCCGATGGGAGGGGCGGCCCCACAACGCCGAGCCGACCAAGTGCGCCGGCCTCACCTGGGCAAACCCGGACCACCTTCCTGAAAACACCGTCCCCTACAACGCCCACGGCATCGCCGCCTACCGTCGAGGCACTCCACTCTCGCTCCACGGCTGGTCGTAGCCGGGCCACCAGCCGGTCCTCTCCTTGCCACCCGGTGAGCGCCGGCCTCACCACCCCGCCTGCGGTACCACAGCAGCCGCTTCAAGCAGTCTCCCGACCGCTGGACCATCCTCGCCGTCACGCTCCGTCTGCCCCTCGCCCAGGCAGCCCCGATCACCACAGGCCGCTCGCGGACGAGCTCGGCGCCCCCGTCGGTACGCGTCTGCCCGCAGCGGAGGTCACGGCGGCCGTACTCGCCAACCGACGCCGTGGCGGACTCCTCCTCGGCCTGGACGGCCCGGATGCCCGCCGGGTCGGCTCGGTCTTCCTCAACCAACGTGTCACCACCACCCAGGCCGCGCGCTGGTCCGAGGCGGGTGGCCCCGTCCACCGCGACAGCGCCGATGAGCTGCGGGCGAGTGCTGGATGGCTCCTCGCGCTCGTCAGCTGCGGGCCGGGCCGGACCATCGCCGATGGCGTCCGCTGCTCGGAACACCGGACCTCCACCACCGCCCGTGGTCAGGTGTCGCCCGCCGGGTTCGACCGGGCTCTCGCCGGCCTTGCTTCGCGGGTCGAGGCTGCGTCCGGTGTGGCGCTCCGCGCCGAGCCGGTTCGTGTCGGCCGGTGGCCGATCCGCACGGTCGGACAGCCGTCAATCGTTTGCGTCGTGGGCCGCGCCGGAGCCGCCTTCACCCCTCCGGGCGAACGGGACGGTCCGGCGCGACGCTGCTGGGGAGCCGCGCCCACCTCAGTGCGATTGACGGATCATCGAATGGCGCACCGCCGACGGCCGACCGTTCGCCTGCGATGTGAGTCTCGCCGACGATGGGGACACGAGGCCGTCCCGTGTGCCGGGACGTCAGGAAGCTCCGGCCTCGCGAACAGCCGTCAGACGTAGGAGGAGAGCACCCGTGGTCGTTCCCGTCCGCCCGCCGAGGTTGCGGCGCGCCGCTCGGTTCGCCCTGTTGGTTCCCGGGACCGCGATAACCCTCCTGGGCCCGTTCGCCGTACCGGGACGTGCCGCCGACGGTAGCGGTCCGTCGTCGTATCCGGTGGCGCAGGCGCTGGACGGCGACAGGCCGCTGGCCTCCACCAAGGAGGTCACCAGCCTCTGTGCCAAGGCCTCGGCGTGCAGCTTCCGGATGTACGACCCGGCCCCGCGCGAGTTCATGAGTGCCGTGCTGTCCGTGGGGAACGCGGCGATCAACTGCACGGACGGCGACATGGACATCGAGCGGACCGTCACCTTCGTGACCAGCAGCACGGACAACATCGGCGGCGAGATCTCCGGCAGCGCGACGCTGGAGGGCGGAGTGGACACCACGGTGACCGCCTCCGGGTCGGGCAACGTCAAGCCGGGGATGACGAACAGCGTCAACCAGAACGGGCCGAACAAGGACAAGGGCCCGTACACCGAGGACAAGGTGCAGAACACGGTCGAGTTCCCGGTGACGGTGTCCGGCTCGAACGCGCTGCACCTGGGTGCCAAGGCCACCTTCGCGGCGGCCTTCCAGGCCACCTTCTCCCGCCAGTGGCAGGTCCAGAGCACCGAGACGACCAAGGTCTCCTTCTCCGTCAGTCCCGGTGACGAGATCCAGTTCGGAGTGGTGAACGCGGCGTCCCGCACGACCGGTGAGCTGAAGGTGAACGACGGCGGGAAGCTGATCAAGAACATCGTCGTGGACAGCCCTTCCACGGTCAACGTCAGCTCGGTCGTCGCCCAGACCTTCGCACGCCCGGACAAATGCCTCTCGTTGCGGCCCAGTTCCGGGTCCGGCCCGGGGCCGAACGGGCGGGCGATCGCGCAGGGCCTGATCGAGACCGGGCGCGAGCCCGTCGACCGCGTTCCGGACGCCTTGTTCGTCCGGACCGTGCAGGGCACCTGGGAGCGGCAGTGAGGCGCCCGGGGAGGGACGCGGTGCCGGCCGCTCTGGCCGCGATCGCACTGTGCGCCGCGCCTGCCGCTGCCGACAGCGGGGGCGAACCGGCCGCGGGGCCCGCTCCGACGGCGGCCGCGCAGGCCTTCGACGGAGACACCCCGCTGCCCGACGCGGCCGCACTGGCACGAGGCTGCGGCAAGGACTACGGGTGCAACTACAGGTTCATCCCGGGCCTGTCGCGGGAGCTGACCACGGCCGTGATCTCGGTCGGCAACGCGGCGATCAACTGCACCAACAAGCCGATGGTCATCCAGCGGACGGTCGTCCTGGAGTCGAGCACCACGGACAACGTCGCGGGCGAGATCTCCGGCAGCGCCACGCTGGAGGGCACCGTCGACAACACCACCAACGTCTCGGGCAGCGCGGGCGTCGACAACAAGACCGAGGTCACTCACACCGACCACACCGCGCCCACCGACAAGGGGCCCAACACGGACATCGCCAACGGTGCCTCGATCGGCGTCGGGGGCAGCCTTTCCGGGGCCGCCGAGCTCAAGCTGAGCGCGAGGGCCAGCTTCTCCCTGGCCTTCAAGGCGACCTACTCCCACGAGTGGAAGCGGAGCAGCAGCGAGACCACCGACGTGAAGTTCACCGTGAAGTCGGGTGACGAGCTGCAGTTCGGCGTGCTCAACGCGATGACACGCACCGTCGGCGAGTTGTCGGTCAACGGCACCGGAAAGCTGATCAAGAACATCGTCGTGGACAGCCCGTCGACGGTCAACGTCAGCACGGTCGTCGCGCAGACCTTCAGCGCCCGGGACCGCTGCCTCTCCGTCCGCCCGGGCTTCACCCCCGCTCCGACCGCCACCCCCACTCCCAACCCGCCTCCGGCGCCGGGCACGGGAAACCGGGTGGCGGGCACCGGAGGCGGGCAGTCCGAGGCGGCGCCGCGCGGCGCCGGGGCCCGGCCCGTCGAAACGTACCGGCTGACGCCGGAACGTACCTGGGTACCGCTGGGCTGAGGTCCTCACCGGCGACTCGGCCGCCTGTCCCGATCAGTCGGGGTGGGCGGCCGAGTCGCCGGCGGCTGTCAGGGGTTGAGCGGGACCGACCTGACGCGCACCCCGGCGGGCGGGGCGTCGACCGCGAGCAGGCGCTTGTCCGGGCCCGCACCGTTGTCCGGCGTGCCGGCGGTGGGGCGGGCGGTGCCACAGCGCTGGAGTTCGATGTCGGTGAGCGGGCCGGTGCGCTGGAAGTAGCGGTCGGGCAGGGAGACGGCGGGGACGTCGAAGACCGCGTCCAGCCGGTACTTGTTGCGGGAGTTGGCGAAGGTGCCGGAGACCCGCTCGCGGGCGGGCTGGACCTCGATCCAACTGACCTCGCCGGGTTGGATGGTGGGGTTGAGCGCCTTGGTGGTGGTGCGGCTCCAGGTGAGCGGGTTACCGGTGGAGACGGCACCCGTGTTGCCCCCGGCCGCACTGAAGCCGGCGGCGGCCTGGGCGGCCAGGTTGGGCCGGCTCTGCGAGATGTCGGAGCGGCTGGGAACCAGCGGCGTGCCCTTGAGCGCGTAGTACTGGGAGAGGCTGTCGTACGGGGGCTCGACGGTCTCGATCCTCCGGTCGTCGACCACCGCGTTGCGGCTGCAGTTGATGTACACCTCGCCGACGATCCGCGTCTGGCCGTAGTACTGGTAGGAGGAACGCTTGTCCACGGTGAACACGCAGTTGGTCGCCGAGCCCTCGCAGTCGTCCACCGCGATACTCGGCTCCAGCGGGTTGTTGCCCTGATAGGCCTTGGGGCCGGGCAGCTGTTCCTTGCGGATCTTCTGATCGACGGGGGCCGGGGTCTGCTTGGCGGTCAGGTTGGTGATCAGCGGTCCGCAGGAGAGGGAGTCGCGCTGCTCGGCGGAGTCGAAGGACACCAGCGGGTTGTCCTCGGTGGCGTCGAACTCGAAGGTCCGTCCGCCGGTCCAGTTGGCGGTGCCGACGGTGTCGGTGCCCTTGGTGGTGACCACCGGGTCGGGAGCGGGCCCGGCGGTGATGAGGGAGACGTTGTACGTCTGGCCGTCCTTGAGCTGTTCGGGCGTGCAACGTCGGTCCACCCCGGGACTGTCGTCCCAGCTCAGCGCGACGTGCGAGCCGGCCCTGACGCCCCAGAGGCGGGTGCGCAGGGTGAGTGCGGCGCCGTTCCAGTTGAGCGCGGCGGCCTGGTAGCCCTTCGGGTGCTGGGCGAGGGACTTTCCGAAGACCACCCCGGTGTTGTCCGGGGACCAGTCGGTGTGCCCGGCGGCGGTGCCGTTGTCGGGGGCCACGGGCTGGGCGAAGGTGCCGTTGGGCACCTGGACGTCCACGGTGTCGGCGGCCCCGGCGGGCGGTACGGCGGCCAGTGCCAGGCCGGCGGTGGCGATGGCGCACACGAGTCGGCGCGGGTTCCGGCGCCCCATCAGCAGAACCACCAGTCACTCGGTGGCACGACCGGATCACCGGGTTCGGCCGAGTCGGTCAGCGCGTTCGGCAGGGCGCACAGGCCGGCAGCCGCCGTGTTCGGGTCCTGGTCGCGGGGCACCTTGCCGAAGTCCTCGACGGCCTGCGTCTCCTTGGCGATGCCGTCGTTCTGGGCCTTCCCGTCGCCGGCCACCCCCGCCAGGCACTCCTTGTTCGACGGCGGGCACTTGGAGATCTCGTCCTTGGTCCCCGCGACGTCCTTGCAGGTCGGGCTGCTCGCCGCATCGCCCGCGCAGGGGTCGTTGTCCTTGGGGGTCTGGGGAGCGGCCAGGGGCGGAGCGGTCTGCTTGGCGGCGACGTTGGTGATCAGGGGGAGGCAGGTGGGGGTGTCATCGGTGGTGTCGAAGGAGAAGGCGATCTGCGGGGCGTCCTCGGTAGCGGTGAAGGAGTACATCCGGCCCAGGAACCAGTTGGCCTTGCCGGTCGGGTCGTTGGTGGTGAACTTGCCCGGCGCTCGGTTCCCGCCGGTGACGGTCAAGGTGTACGGGCGCTTGGCGGAGCCCTGCTTCACGCAGACGTCCGGGTTGTCGTCCCAGGTGACGGTCACGGTGGCGCCGGCCCGGACGCCCCGCAGCGAAGTGCTGAGCGGGGTCGCCCCCGGCTTGGGCACGTAGGCGGCCTGGAATCCCTGGGGGTGGGCGGCACGGGTGGCGGCCACCCGGCCACCGCCCGTCCAGCCGTCCACACCTCCGGCGAAGGTCTGGCCGTCGGGCACCGTCGGCGAGGAGAACGTCCCGTTCACCACCACCACCGGCTCGGTGTCCTCCGCCCCGGCCGGGCTCGGGACCGCCAGGGCCATGGCGCCACCGAGCGTGACGGCCAGAAGTCTGGACAGCTGTGTCCGCAGCACGATTCCTCCCACTGAAGTCGCCGGTACGTCCGGGCACTTGCGCTCGATGAGCTGACGATCATTCAGGCCCGGCCGTCCCATGCTTGGGGTGTCGATCACGGTCCGCAACCACTGACGGTCCGATAGGGCGACAACGAACGATCTTGCTGGGCCAACGGTGTGGAAAGCCGCACGGAACCGCACGACCGTTCTGATCATGGGGCAGGTATTCGTCCGATCCGATCTTCATTCCAGCTACGGCCGCGCCGCCGGAGTGGCGCGCGGCCCGCATCACGAGGGACGACATGTCACCCCTTCCCGGATCGGCGCGACCTCCCAAGGCCTGCGTCCTGCTGCTCGCTCTCCCCCTGCCCCTGCTGGCCGCCACCCCGGCGGCCGCGGCACCGGCGACCCACCGGCCGGGACCGGCCTGTAGCGGTGACTCTGCCGCGACGGCGCACCACCGGCCCCTGTCGGCCCCCGGCCTGACCGTGGGTGAGCCCGTCCGCCGGACCCCGGCGCGGCCCTGCCCCTGACACACCGCCCGTACCACCCCGTGCAGCGGCACCACGATGGCCGCTGCACGGGCATCCCCATGCCCCGCTCCCCCCGATCGTGAGGACGAGATGCACCCGCTGCCCCGGAAGATCCGCCGTCTGCCCGCGACCGCCGTACCCGCGCTGGTCGCGAGCCTGACCCTGCTCGGGTCCGTCGCCCTGCCCACCTCCGCCGCCTCCGCCTACGACCTGCGGCTGCGCTCCTGGGGGCTGAACACCAGCGGCCAGCTCGGCGACGGCACCAAGACCCAGCGGCTCACCCCGACCTCCGTCGTCGGGCTGTCGGGTGCCGAGCTCAACTCCGTTGCCGCCGGGGGCACCGGCGGCTCGGCCGGCTCGGGCTTCGGACTCGCCCTGCTCGCCAACGGCACCGTGGAGTCCTGGGGAAAGAACGACAAGGGCCAGCTGGGCAACGGTGCCACCAGCGCCACCGACGAGTGGGCGGTACCGAGCCTGGTGGCCGGACTGGGCGGGGTGGACGCCATCGCGGCGGGCGGCTCACACGCGCTCGCGCTGCTGAAGGACGGCACGGTGAAGGCCTGGGGCCTCAACGACAAGAGCCAGTTGGGCGACGGCACCACCACCAACGCCTCGCTCCCGGTGACGGTGGCGGGCCTGGAGGACGTCAAGGCGATCGCGGCCGGCGGCTCCTTCAGCATGGCCCTGCTGAAGGACGGCACGGTGAAGACCTGGGGCAACAACGACAAGGGCCAGCTCGGTGTCACGCCCAGGGCCGCCAAGTCGACCGACCCCGTGCCCAAGCCCGCACCGGCGACGCGGACCACCGCCGTCGCGGTACCTGAACTGACCAGCGTCAAGGGCATCACCGCAGGCGCCTCCCATGCCCTCGCGCTCCTGGCGGACGGCACCGTGATGTCCTGGGGCCTGAACGACAAGGGGCAGCTGGGTGACGACACGGTCATCGACAAGCCGTACCCCGTCCAGGTCCTGGAACTCAAGAACGTCACCGCCCTCTCCGCCGGCGCCTCGCACACCGTCGCCCTGCTCCAGGACCGCACCCTGCGCGCCTGGGGCCTGAACGACAAGGGGCAGGTGGGCGACGGCACCCTGACCCAGCGCAACACCAGCGTGCCGGTCCCCGGGGTGTCCGGCGTGGTCGGCATCGCCTCCGGCGCCTCCCACAACCTGGCGGTGCTGTCCGACGGCACGGTGCAGGCCTGGGGCCTGAACGACAAGGGCCAGCTCGGGGACGGCACCACCACCCAGCGCCCCACTCCGGTGCAGGTGCTGGCAAAGTCCGGCAGCGTCTCCATGGTCGCGGCGCCGTCCAGCGGCAGCTTCAGCCTGGCGCGCTGACCCCAACTCTCCAGCAGGAAGGCGTCACATGACGAACTCCCCTACCGAACCCCGCACCCGACTGCGGCAGTTCCTCTCCGCCACCGTGGCGGTCACAGCCGCACTCGGGCTCGCCGCCCTGCCCGTCGGCAGCGCGCACGCCCAGGAGAAGCGCCTCAAGTCCTGGGGCAACAATCGGTCCGGACAGCTCGGCGACGGTACCTGGACCGACTTCCGCACCACCGCGACCACCGTGCTCGGGCTGACCAGCGCCGAAGTGGTCAAGATCGCCGCGGGCGGGGCCGGACCGACCTCCGGGCACGGGCTGGCGCTGCTGACCGACCGCACCGTGCAGTCCTGGGGCTCCAACGGGTCGGGTCAGCTGGGCGACGGATCGGTGTTCAGCCACAACGCACCCGGCCAGGTGGTCAACCTCTCCAACGCCACCGACATCGCCGCGGGCGGGGCGCACAGCCTGGCGCTGCTCGCCGACCAGACGGTGGTCTCCTGGGGGCGCAACAACTACGGACAACTCGGCAACGGCACCAACACGGACAGCAGCGTGCCGGTCCGGGTCGAGGGCCTCAACAAGGTGACCGCCATCGCCGCCGGCCTCAACCACAGCATCGCGCTACGCGAGGACGGCACTGTGTGGGCCTGGGGCTACAACATCAACGGCCAGCTCGGCGACGGGACTTCGGCGAGCCGCAACGTGCCGTTCCCGGTCAACAACCTGACCGGGGTGACCCGGATCGCGGCGGGCTGCAACCACAACCTCGCCCTGGTCGGCCCGCCGACCACCACGGGCAAGCCCACGAGCGGCAACGCCGTGAAGGCCTGGGGCTACAACGCCACCGGCCAGCTCGGTGACAACAGCACCATCAGCCGCTACACCCCGGTCGACACCCAGGGGATCTGGCTCGGCGGCGTCTCCCAGATCGCCGCCGGCTGCAACCACAGCATGGCGGTGACCGACAGCGACAACCGTCTCAAGGCGTGGGGGCAGAACACCTCCGGCCAGATCGGCGACGGGACGACGGACTACCGCATCACGCCGGTGCCGGTCCCGGGCCTTTCCGGAATCCAGCTGGTGACGGGTGGCCGTGAGCACACCGTCGCCCTGCTCGGCGACAACACCGTCCGTTCCTGGGGCAACAACGGCTCCGGCCAGCTCGGCAACGGCACCACCACCGACAGCAGCACCCCGGTCACCACGCTGACCGCCCTCACCGGCGTCGACAAGATCGCCGCCCCGGTGGGCGGCGACTTCAGCCTGGCCAACTGACTCCACACGGTGCCTCCGGGCCGACGACGGCGCCTGCCCCGGGCGAGCCCCGGGGCAGGCGTCCGACCCGCAGTGAGGGCATGAGGATCCGGGCCAGGGTTCGGACGGCCAGTCCTCCATGCCGACCCTCGCCTACCTGCCCCAGACCATCCAGGACCTTCGTCCTCACCGAAGAGGTCCCACCCACCGCTGGGCCCGGCGTCACTCGCGACAACGGATGACGCATTCGCGACCCACCCCGCGAGCGTCGCGTCCGAGGTATTCCTCCGCGCGTGGAGCCGACGGAACTTTGATGCCATGGCTCCACTGATCACAGTGGAGCTCCATCGGAAGCACGGCAAGGCGGCACCCCGCGAAGTACGACTCGCCTACGAGCACCATCCGCTGAGTGCCTTCCGTGTCGAGCGGATCTCTGTCACGGCCGCCGCTGTCTGCACCGTCCGGACCGAGATCACCGGAGCCGAGGGCAAGTCCCGGCGCGTCGGCCTACGCTGGATCCGCGAGGACGAGTCGGGCGACCCCGTACCGGTCCCGTTCGACGGCGGTACCTGGCGGCTCTACACCTGGGATCCGGCGCGCTTCGTGCGAGTCGAGGAGAGTGACGCACACGGCATCGGATAGAGCGTCCACGGGCGCAGGCACTCACGCTCGGGCCCACGGGCCGCCTGCCCGCTCCCGGGCTTCGCCCTCAGCACACGGCGCTCGACACCTGCAGCGTTCGATCCCGGCCAGCGAGGGACCATGGCCTCTGCCCTACCACGGCGCACACCGCCAGCGAGGAGATCGGGACCTGTCCGTGGCGAGCAACGGCCGCGCCCTGTGACGGGGGGGGTGATCGTTGGGCTCTTCATGATCAGGAAAATGAAGCCGCTGCCCACCGCATCCACCCGGCCGCCCCGGGTCAGCCCTCTACCGGTCCGGCTCGACCTCGGCACAGTGTCACCGGGGCAGCGTGCCCGGTGTTGAAGTCTTGATCGGTAGAGCAACGACGCACTATCACGGAATCACAGCACTCCCGAACCGCGGCTGTTGGCACAGCTTTGGACCTCCGGGAAGGCCCACCGGCGACCGTCCGGCGCAGAGGAGATTCCATGTCACCGCAGTTCATGACTGTCAAGCAGACCGCGGAGCACCTGAACATGTCCATCCAGTGGGTCTACCGAGAGGCGCCCAGGGTCGGCCTCGTCCCCTACCGCTTCGGAAGCGGGCGCAATGCGAAGCTGCAGTTCAAGGTCACCGAGGTCAACGCCTGGGTGAAGCAGCAGCGGATGTCCGGCGGCTGACACCGGAGGACGCGGTGCGTGGGGCCCTGTTCGGCGAACAGGGCCCCACGCATTTCAGGCCGCGAGCCCGAGGTCGAGGACCTGGGCGGCGCGGCCGATCGAGCCGGGCATCAGGTGCCGGTAGATCTTGAACGTGACGTCGATGCTCTTGTGCCCCATCCACTCGGCGACGTCGGTGATCGGGATGTTGTGGCTGAGGCAGTTCGAGGCGAAGAAGTGCCGCAGGCCGTAGATCGTCATGCCCTCGGGGATGTCGACGTCGCCGGCCCGCTTGATCCGGTCCCACTGGTTCTGAAGGTAGTAGGACGGGTAGGGCTTGCTGATGTCCAGCGGGTGGCGGAGCGGGTAGCCATCGATGGTGCCGTGGGTGTCCGCGTACGTCAGCAGGCGGATCCGGGTCCGGGACGGCAGCGGAACGTCGCGGTAGTCGCCCTCCTTGCGGTGCTTGAGCGGCGCGTAGTCCTTGGTCGTCTGGTTGACCTGTTCGGTGACGCGGTAGACGTCGTCGGCGACGATGTTGTTGATGTTGACGGCAAGGGCCTCGCCGTTGCGCAGGCCGCAGCCACTCATCAGCTCGGCGACCAGGTTGAAGGTCTCGTCGCCGGCCTCGCGTATCCCGCCGAGTTGGGGAAGCGACGGGATGACCGCGCGCTTCGGGTCGTACTGGGGCGGGGTGACGCCGTCGAGCGGGTTCTCCGGGTAGAGGCCGAGCCGGTGGGCGTCGAGCAGGATCGACTTGAGCTTGTCGAAGGCGTTGGCCTGGGTCGCCAGACCGACACCGTTGCGCTCCATGGTCCGGATGAACGCGTCGACGACCTTGTGGTCGAAGGTGGCCATCCGACGGCTGTGGAACGCGGGGTAGAGGTGGTGTTCGAGGAGCGAGTCGAGGTGCCGCAGCGACGCCGGGGCGAGCGCGCGTTGGCCGGCCTTCCACTCCTCGGTGTACGTCCCGAAGTTCATCGCACCGTACTTGCGGTTGCGCTCGGCCTTGCTCTGGCTCCAGGGGTTCTCGCGCTTCGCCCGGTAGATCTCGGTGAGCCGGTCGATCGCCTTGTCCTGGGTGGCGAAGCCGGACTCCTCGGTCTGCCGTCCGGAGGCGTTGCGGAAGCGGATCACGTAGGTGTGCGGGCACTTCGACCACCGCGACTGCGGGTGCTCGCAGGTCTTGAAGAAGGTGCCCATGCCGTGGGCCAGGGTCCTGGGTGCCATCGTGTGCGGTCTCCATCGCGTCCAATGCTGACGATTTGCTGACCGCAGATGGTCCACCACGCCCCTGACCTGCGAAGAAACGCGGATCACGTGGTATGTGGTGGAACTTCATCGGGCGGTCCCACGAGGACATCGTCCGGGCCCGCGAGGACTGGATGAGCTCCGCGAACCCCGACCGCTACGGCGCCGTCGAGGGCTACCCGGGCGACCGACTGCCCGCCCCGGAGCTCCCGGGAATCCCCTTGAAGCCCCGCGGCCGCGTGCGCTGACCTGCTCTTTCGCCGGCCGGGGAGCGCAGCAGCCAAACCTGCCGCGCTCCCCGCGCCGGCGCCTCCTGTGCTCGGGACGCCCCGACGCAGACAAGGCGTGCAGCTTCTGTCGGAAACCCGAACTCCCAGTCGTCAACCCGTCCCCGAAGGGCGAGATCTTCCGCGGGGCGTGGTTACCGCGGACCCCCGCACCGGTGGTCCGCGCCGTCGGCGACGAGGGCTCAGAACGCCGTACGGAGTGCCGGCAGGAGGTTGTCCTCGGCCCAGGTGAGGAACCCGGGCTGGCTGTCGCCGCCGACCTGCACGAGGGCGATCTCCCCGAACCCGGCGTCGACGAACGGCCGTACCGCCTCGACGAAGTCCTGGGTCCGGTCGCCGCACGGAATGGCCCCGGCGACGTCGTCGGGGCGGACGAACCGGCTCGCGGCGGCGAAACCCGACGTCCCGGGCAGCTCGGCGTTGACCTTCCAGCCGCCACCGAACCAGCGGAACTGCTCGTGGGCCCTCCGCACGGCGGCGTCCCGGTCGGTGTCCCAGCACACCGGCAGCTGGCCCACGGCCGGCTTCCCCGCTCCGCCGTGCGCCGCGAAGCCGGCGATCAACGACGGTTCCGGCTCCACCGCGATGACCAAGTCGGCCAGCCGCCCGGCCAGTTCGCAGGAGTCCGGGCCCGAGACCGCGAGCCCGATCGGCGGCACCTGCTCCGGGAGGTCCCACAGCCGCGCGCCCTCGATGTCGAAGTACCGGCCCCGACGGGTGACGTAGCCGCCGTCGAACAGGGCCCGGATGATCTGCACCGCCTCGTCGAGCATCGCCTGCCGCACCGGCGCCGCGGGCCACCCACGGCCGACCACGTGCTCGTTGAGGTTCTCACCACTGCCCAGACCGAGCCGGAAGCGGCCCTCGGAGAGCAACTGCACGGTGGCGGCCTTCTGTGCCACCACCACCGGGTGGTAGCGGAACGTCGGGCAGGTCACGTAGGTCATGAGCGGGATCCGGGAGGTGGCCTGCGCGGCCGCGCCGAGCACCGCCCACGCGTACGGGGCGTGTCCCTGCTCCTCCAGCCAGGGGAAGGAGTGGTCCGAGATCACCGAGAAGTCGAACCCGGCCTGCTCGGCGCGCACGGCGTCCGCGACGAGGTCACGGGGGCCGCGCTGCTCGGTCATCAGCGTGTATCCGATTCTCACCATGCCCCGCGCCTGCCCCGATCGCGGCGTCCCTCACACCGACACCCACACCGACACCGACCGGCGGATCCTCGGCGCTGCCCACCCACACTCCGGCGCGACGGCCGAGGAACCGCGAGGAACCGGGAGCCGCGGGGCCCGGTCCGCCGGCGGAGGTCCCCGGGACGCCGGACCGTGGCGGTGTGCTGTCTACGAGGCGCTGCGGCTGGGGCGCCCGGTTTGTTCGAGGGCGTGCTGGAGCTGGTCGCGGGTCATGGTGGAGCGGTGGGGGATGTCGAGGTCGGTGGCCCGCTGGTAGAGCTCGGCCTTGGTGAGCTGGGACGACTGCCGCTTGCCGGTCGGGCTGGTGCGCTTCGCCGTGGTCTTGGTGGAGGTGCTCTTCTTGCCGCCGGTCCGTTTGGGGGCGCCTGCCACACCGGGGGCGCGGGTGCGGGCGGTGGACTTCTTCGGCTGCCCGGCGGGCTCGTCCTTGCGGGCGGAGTCGAGGCTGCGGCGCAGGGCGTCCATGAGGTCGATGACGTTGGTGGCTTCGGGGGCGGGGCCGCTGGAGACGGCGATCTCCCGGCCGGCGAGCTTGTCCTCGACGAGCTTCCTGACCTGTTCCTCGTAGGTGTCGTGCCACTCGTCGGGCTGCCAGTCGATGGCGAGCATGCCGATCAGCTGCTCGGCGGTCCTGACCTCCTGCGCGGTGAGCTTCGTCTTCTCCGGGAGGTTGTCGACCTCGCGACGCGGGTCGCGGACCTCGTCGGCGAAGTGCATGGTGTGCAGTTCCAGCAGCCCGTGGTCCGAGCGCACCGCGGTGAGGTACTCCTTGCCGCGCATCGCGAACATCGCCAGCCCGGCCTTGCCCGCGTGTTCCAGGGCCTCGACCAGCAGCCCGTAGACCTTCTGGTACTCCATGCCGCGCGGGCCGAGGTAATAGGTGCGGTCGAAGAAGATCGGGTCGACGTCGTCCAGGTCGACGAAGCCGGAGATGTCGATGGTGCGGGAGCGGCCGGGGGAGATCTGCTCCAGCTCGTCGGGTTCGACGATCACGTACTCGCCGTCGGTGACCTCGTAGCCCTTCACGATGTCGGCGAACTCGACCTCCTTGCCGGTGCGCTCGTTGACCCGCTTGTTGCGCACCCGGTCGGACGTGCCGCGCTGCAGCTGATGGAAGCGCACGTCGTGGGACCGGGTGGCGGAGTACAGGGCCACGGGCACGGTGACCAGGCCGAACGTGAGCACGCCGGTCCACATGGGTCGGGCCATCACGTCCTCCTTCGTCGCGCCGGTCCCGCTGCCGGTCCGGCTGCCGCTCGCGCGACACGGTCACGGCCGGCGTCGGCGCCGGGCCGGTGGTCCGCAGGCGATGTCGGGCCCGACGGGCGTCGCCGCCCTGCTGAGCCCCTTTCGGAGGCGATACGGCGACGCCCTACCGGGCGCCTGGCCACCTGCGGCATCCTCAAACCCTTGGCCCGCAGGATCGGGCTGATCACGTCGGCCCGGCCCGACGACGCGATGGTGGCGAACTCGATGGCGACCACGTGAGCCGCCTGAGTCAGGCTCTCGGGCCACCAGCGGGCCCGGCCGCCGCGCCCGGTCCGTCCGGCGGCCGTCCTCACGGCCGGGGGCTCGGACGAGTTCTGCGGAGAGCCGGCGCATCGTCGGCCGGCGGTCCCGTCCGTGGGGTCAGAACAGGGGGTCCAGGTCGGGAACGGCCGGGGT
Organism: Kitasatospora sp. NPDC096140; assembly: GCF_040303045.1. Classification (NCBI taxonomy): domain Bacteria; kingdom Bacillati; phylum Actinomycetota; class Actinomycetes; order Kitasatosporales; family Streptomycetaceae; genus Kitasatospora; species Kitasatospora sp. NPDC096140. The sequence goes on along the minus strand of NZ_JBEOUW010000040.1, from coordinate 51,118 downwards.
GGGTACGGTCGGGATGATGTCGAAGACGGTGTCCGTTTCGGTGACCCGCAGCAGGCGGGTGACCTGGGGGCCGGGGGCGGCGAGGCGGAAGACGGTGCCGGCGGCGCCGGCGGCCCGGCGGGCTTTGAGAAGTTCGTTGAGGCCGGAGGAGGAGCAGAAGGTCAGGTCGCGGCAGTCGACGACGAGGGTGCCGGGAACGGGCGTCGCGGTCAGCGCGTCACCGAGGGCCCGGGCGAGGGCCGGGGCGGTGTCCAGGTCGGCGTGACCGGTCAGGGCGAGGACGCGCGTGCCCGGGGGTGCCGGGCGGCGTCTGGTGCTCAGGCCCGTTTCCATGATCGGCCCCTTTCCGGCGCCGGATCGTGCTCCCGCGGTCGGCGCGTCCTGCGTCTGCCCGCCCCTGCGGGAGCGAAGCACCCGCCCGCGGAGGCCCGGGGAACGAAGGCAGGCCGCGATTAGGACGGGGTGATCGCGGAAACACGCCCGGTGTCCGGCACCGGCCGCCGGTGCTCCGCCCGGTCCGGGTGCTCGTTCAGCTGCGGGAGGTGAAGGCCGTGGACGGCATGACGGAACACTGGTGCTTCCCGCTCGACTGCGACTCCGGCAGCGTGCTGGAACCGGCCATGACCCACCTGCGGGGAGTGCTGGGCGCCATCCCCCCGACCGGCGGGGCCACCGCGGAGCGCAGACGGGACGACGTGCTCCTGGTGGCCTGCGAGCTGCTCACCAACGCCTGCCGGCACACTCCCGGTCCCACCCGCCTGGACGTCGACGTCCGTGACGGCGTGCTGATCGTCGCGGTGAGCGACACCGCCGCCGACCCGCCGGTGGTGCGCCCTTGGCGGCCGGCGCAGCCGGGCGGCCACGGCCTGCACGTCGTGGACAGGCTCACCGCGGACTGGGGCGCCGCCCCGGCTTCGGGAGGCAAGACCGTGTGGGCCGCGCTGCCCGTTCCCTGACCCCGCACGAGGCCGTCGCGGCCGGGGTGGCCCGGGTGGGGCAGCCGTGTCGGGTGCCGGCGTGCGGACGGGCAGGGGCGGCCGCAGGGTGGTGGGAATCGCCGGTGTCGCCGTGGGGACGTGGGTCCGGCCGAGCGACGGGTCGACGAAGATCGCGACGGGCCCCTATTCTGGCGCGATGTCCGACAGCACTGCCCCGACCCTGCTCTTCGTCATCGGCCCGGCCGCGGTCGGGAAGATGACCGTAGGCGGCGCGATAGCCGAACGCACGGGCTTCAAGCTCTTCCACAACCACCTGACCATCGAACCGCTGCTGCGGCTGTTCCCTTACGAGTCGCCGCAGTTCCAGCGGCTCAACCACGGCTTCCGCGAACAGATCTTCGCCGAGGCCGCCGCCAGCGACCTGCCCGGCCTGGTGTTCACCCTCGTCTGGGACTTCGACGACCCCGCCGACGCCGCACTCGTCGAACGCTACGCGGCCCCCTTCCGCGACCGGGGCTCACGCGTGCTGTTCCTGGAGCTGTCCGCCGACCAGGGCGTCCGGCTCCAGCGCAACGCCGGCGAGTCCCGCCTGGCGGAGAAGGCCTCCAAGCGCGACCTGCAGTGGTCCGACGCCAACCTGACCGGCATGGACGCCCGGTACCGCCTCAACTCCGTCGACGACTTCGCCCACATCCCCGAGGCACACCTGCTGATCGACAACACCCATCTGGAACCCGATGAGGTCGCCGTGCGGGCCATCGAGTACTTCGGGCTGGGAGCTGTGTCCCCGGCATCCGGCTGAGCGGCATCGGGTGGGCCTCACGGGCGGTGGACCCCTCGCCGGTCACCGCGCTGACCGGTTGCCACGGGAACACCGGTGGCGGGGGCTGCCTGGCAGGGCGAGTGCGCCGTTCATGACGCCGAGCTGTCAAGATGCCCCCGCATGCCGCCCGATGGGCTCCGGCCTGCGCCTCCGAGCCCGGTTCCTCGGCGTTCCGGGCGTTCGCTGTCGTGGCCGGGGGGAGGAACGCGAGTGAGCCGGGGCGGTTGTGCTGGTTTCGCCGCCGGGGCAAGCGATCACACGGCGGGAACGAGAACGCTCCACGGGAACGCCGGCCGTGAGGCCGGCTGCGGGCCGCGGAGCGCCGACCTCCGGCTCGTCCCTGATCGGGTGGTGCGTGTGCCCCGCGGCCTGTCCGGTCGCGGGGCACAGCATGGTGGTGGGTGCGCTCAGAGCCGCCCGACGATCTTCCGCGGGGTGATCCGAACGACCACGCGCTGGGCGTCGATGACCGAACCCGGGCTTCCCCCTCCGAAGGCACCGGATCGGAACCCGGCGTAGACCGTGTCCGTCCGGTCCACCGTCGTCAGCCGCAAGCCGGTGCCGGGCACCAGGCTGCCGGTCATGCCGTAGCCGCCGCTGTGGGCCCCGCCGCGGTCGGCGGGGCCGGCGGGGGCCGCTGCGGGTCAGAGCAGGACGACGCCGACGACGGCCGCCGCCGCGACGAGGACCAGGAACACCACGTTGACCGCGACGTCCGAGCGCACCGAGCGCTGCCGGGCCGCGTGGTCCAGCACGAACCGGGCCGGATCGTCCTCCGGGTAGTGCACCGTCAGCTCCCGCCCGTACGACCCGGCCGGGTCCGGCACCCCCGAGTCGCAGTGGGCGGTGACGGCTGCGCCCTCGCGGGTGGTGAACGCCACCACCGGCGTGATCGTGGTGGAGGTGCTGCCCTCCGCGTCGGTGCTGACGTCCCTGAGCACCGCGACGATCCGGCCCGGGACGGCGACCATCGACGCCAGCTGCTCGCGGCGGTGCCGGGCGTCGCGTACGTTCCCCGGCAGGTAGCAGAGACCGACCAGGGCCCACGGCCCGCAGACGCCGACCAGCGCCCACGGCCAGCCCCAGTCGACCGAGGCGACGACCACCAGGCCGACGTAAATCAGGAGGAGTGCCGCGTTCGGCCAGCCCAGCCCGCGACCGCCCGCCTCCGGGTCGTCGCTGAACCGGTAGTCGTGCGGCCTCCCGCGCGGGTAGCTGACCCCGATCTCGCGGCCCGTCCACGCGGCGGTGATCAGCTCGCCGCGCTCACCGTCGTTCGTCACGGTGACCTCCGCACCGGAGGACGGCTCACGGTAGGAGACCACCACCGCGATCCCCCCGCGCCGGGAGCCGCCGTGCCGGGGCTCCCGGACCCGCTCGATCCGCCCCCGCACCCGCACCATCCGCTGCGCCCTGGTCACCCCGGCCAGCGACCGGCCGTACCCCACCAGCGCCACCGCGCCCAGCACCGCGCACCACAGCGCCAGGTACCCGTGCCACCCCATGCGCCCATCCCTCCTGTCGCTCCGACCCCGTTGCCCCACCGGGCCGCACCGCGGCGGCCGACCCCTCCGGCACGCCCTCAGCGGGCCGGGCTGCGCCGCACCACCACGCCCTGACCGTCCGCCTCCAGGGAGGCCGAGCCGCCGGCCCCGGCCACGCTGATCCTGATCGTGAGGGCGCCGGTCAGGCGTTCCGCGGAGAGCTGCCAGGTCCGCGGCGAGTCGACGCCGAGCGTGGTCCTGGCCTCCTCGACCAGCGCGGGCACCCGGTCGAAGGGCAGCGAGCGCGGGTCGAACGCCGGGGCGTCCGCCCCGGCGGGGGAGAACACGACCGTCAGCAGCTGCTCCTGCACGACGACGGTGAGCGCCGACTTGCCGTCCCCGCCCCCGCCCCCGCCCCCGGTGAGCGAGTCGACGGCCGCCCGCAGCGCGCCCCGGTCCAGCATCGACCGGCCCGGGCCGAAGGAGACCGTGCCGGTGCTCGTGACCGTGCTCGTACTCGTACTCGACGAGGTCACGGAGGCGGAGCGTCCGTCGGGCGCGTCGGTGTCCTTCCCGAACAGCTCGGCGCGCAGGAGCAGGACCACGGCGGCGGCGCCGAGCAGCACCCCGAGGAGGGTGACGAGGCTCCAGGCGCAGCCGTCCTGGCGGTCGGCCGCCACGGCCGGCCCGGGTGCCGACTCCAGGACGGCGCCGGCCGCCCGCTCCTCCCACTCCGGGGTCGGCCGCTTCACGATCCGCACCAGCCACGGCCGGTCCGGCGGGTACCGGACCACCAGGACCGCGCCCGCCCGGTGGTCGCGCAGTTCGGAGACGTGCACGTCCTGGGTGATCCGGATGCGGAAGGCCGGCGCCCGGTCCGGGGCGACGGTGAGGTCGAACCGCACCGGGACGTCCGTCTCCTCGCCCTTCTGCACCTCCAGCGCGTCGATCAGCGCCAGCGCCGTACGGGGCGCCAGGGCCCCCTCCCGGGCCCGGCGCGGCGCGCCGGCGAGGCGGAACAGCAGCCCGTAGGCCGCAAGTAGGGCCGGACCGGCGACGATCAGCGGCACCTTCCCGAGGGTGCAGCCGACGACGAAGGCGGCCAGCGACACCCCGACCACACCACCCGTCAGGAATCCCCTGGCGAGGTCGACGGGAGTGGCACCGGTGGGCGGCGCGACCGTGGTGGTTGTCATACGGGTGATTCTGTCGGCCCCGGGTGCCTGCCGACAGGGGTCGGTGCGCGCTCGATGGATCTCCCCCCGGGCCCCGGACCCCGGGCCCCGAACCCCGGACAGAATCTCCGGGTACTACCACCTTGCCCGCCTCACCTGTCACACTACTGACCGTACGTCAAGTCATATCGTCCTTTCGGCCCTGGTGTGGTCGTGGGGAGAGAGCGGGGAGCGGCGGCGATGAACGTGGAAGACCAGGGCCTGGAGAAGCCGCTCAGCACCGTCATACGGCAGGACATACCGCACAGCGCCCGCATGTACGACTGGTTCCTCGGCGGCAAGGACCACTACGAGGTGGACCGCGAGGCCGCCGAGCGCGTGCTCACGGTGTTCCCGACCATGCGGATCGCGGTCTGGGCGAACCGGGCGTTCATGCACCGGGCGACCCGGACGCTGGCGCAGCGGGGCCTGCGCCAGTGGTTGGACGTCGGCACGGGCATCCCCACCTCCCCGAACCTGCACGAGGTCGCGCAGTCGGTGGCTCCCGAGGCGCGGGTCGTCTACGCGGACAACGACCCGATCGTGCTGGCGCACTCGCGGGCGCTGATGACCAGCGCACCCGAGGGGCGGACGGCGTACGTCCACGGCGACGTGCGGGATCCGGACACCATCCTGAACGCCCCCGAGGTGGCGCGGACGCTCGACCTGGGGCAGCCGGTCGTGCTGTCCATGGTGGCGTTGCTGCACTTCGTCCCGGACCTCGGTGAGGCACGCGCGATCGTGGAGCGGCTCCTGAAGCCGCTGCCGTCGGGCTCGGCGCTGGTGCTCTCGCACGCCACGGCGGAGCTGGACCCGGAGGGCGCGCCGATGGTGCAGGAGATCTACAACAAGGCGGGCACCACGCTGCGGCTGCGGCCCCGCGCCGAGTTCGAGACCCTCTTCGACGGGCTGGAGCTGCTGGAACCGGGAGTCGTGCCCGCACACCGCTGGCGCCCGGACGAGGACGCCCCCGGCCGGCTGCCGGACGGGGTCACGGACGCCCAGGTGTCGTTCTACGCGGGTGTCGCCGTCAAGCACTAGTCGACTCACGGACCGTGACCGCGCCACCCGCTGGTGACGCGGTCCGGGACCACCCCGGCAACCGTCTCCCGGCGCCCACGCTCCCCGGCCGCCCGCTGAAGCCGCGCGGCCGGACTGCCGGGCGGCCGCGGCCTCGTGCGCTGACCTGCGGGTTCCGGGCGACGGCGGGCCGGCGGCGCGACCCGCCGCGCTCTCCCCCCACGGCTCCCGGCCGGTCCGCGGCCGACGGCCGACGCCCCGGGCACGACGTGCGGTCGCTGACTGGGCGGGTAGGAGTCGCGTATGCGCACATTCCGCTCCCTGTGGCCGCCGGGCGGCCGGCCGCGGCGCGGGCACCGCCCTGCGCCGCCCCAGCCGGCCGAGAACCCGCAGCCGACCGGCCGACGGACCGCACGGACGCGACCGACCTCGCACTTCGGCCCGCGGAGCGTGGCCGGTCAGACCTTCCTCTGGCAGCTGGCGGTCCTGCTGCTGCTCGCCGTGGTCGGCGGGACCGTCCTGGTGCTCAAGACCGTGAACGACGCCCAGAACGACGCCCGGCACAGGTCACTCGCCGTCGCGACGGGCTTCGCGCAGGCTCCGGGCCTGGTGCAGGCGCTGCAGTCGCCCGACCCCACCGCGGCGCTCGGGCCCCTCGCCCTGGCGGCCCAGCAGGGTTCCGGCGTCGACTTCGTCGACGTGCTGAGCACCGGCGGGATCCGCTACACCGACCCGGTGCCCGGCCTGATCGGCCAGCGCGCACAGGGCGACATCGCCCGGGCCGCGGCCGGGCAGTCCTTCACCGAGGTCTTCACCGGCTCCCCGCAGTCCGCGGTCCGGGCGCTCGTCCCCGTCAAGGACGCGAACGGCACCGTGGTCGGCCTGGTCTCCACCGGCGTCCAGACCACGGGCATCAGCGCCACCGTGAACCACCAGCTGCCGGTGCTGCTCGGCGCCGCGGCCGGCGCGCTGGTCCTCGCCGCCGGCGGGGCGGTCCTGGTGAGCACCCGGTTGCGCCGCCAGACCCACGGCCTGGGCCCGATCGAGATGACCCGAATGTACGAGCACCACGACGCCGTACTGCACGCGGTCCGCGAAGGCGTCCTGATCCTGGACGCCGACCACCGGCTGGTGCTGGCCAACGACGAGGCGCAGCAGCTGCTCGCCCTGAGCCCGGACGCGCAGGGCCGACGGGTGGACGAGCTGGGGCTGGACCCGGGCATGGCCGAACTGCTGGCCTCCGGGCGGACCGTCACCGACGAGGTGCACCCGGCCGGGGACCGCCTGGTGGCCGTCAACCTCCGACCGATGACCGTCCGAAGCGGGCCCGCCGGTCTCGTGGCGACCCTGCGGGACACCACCGAGCTGCGCGCGGTGGCCGGCCTGGCCGAAGAGACCCGGGAGCGGCTGCGGCTGCTGTACGACGCGGGCGCCCGGATCGGCACCACCCTGGACGTCACCGGCACGGCACAGGAGCTGGCGGACGTGGCGGTGCCCCGGCTCGCCGACTTCGTCAGTGTCGACCTGCTGGACGGCGTCGCGGGCGGCCGGGAGCCCGCGCCCGGACCGGTCACCGACGGCGTACTGCGCCGCGCGGCACACCAGTCCGTGCTGGCGGGCGTGCCGGAGGCCGTGGTCCGCGTGGGCGAGATCGACGTCCTCCCGCCGGACTCGCCCCCGCTGCGCAGCCTGGCGACCGGGCGTTCCGGGCTGCACCAGGCGCAGGACGCGGCCGTCACGACGTGGCTGGCCGAGGATCCCCTCCGGGCCGCGAACAGCCGTGCGTACGGCTTCCACTCCTGGATCCAGGTTCCGGTGATCGCCCGGGGCACCACCCTGGGCTTGGTGGAGTTCGTCCGCTTCCGGAACGGCGAGCCGTTCCGGTCCGAAGACCTGGCGCTGGCCGAGGAACTGGTGTCCAGGGCTGCGGTCGCGGTGGACAACGCCCGGCGCTTCGCCCACGAGCGCGGCACGGCGCTCACCCTGCAGCGCAGCCTGCTCCCGCGACGGCTGCCGGTGCACTCCGCCGTGGAAGCCGCCTTCCGGTACCTGCCGGCCGACCCCCGGCTCGGCGTGGGCGGCGACTGGTTCGACGTGATCCCGCTCTCCGGCGCACGGGTGGCGTTGGTGGTCGGCGACGTGGCCGGGCACGGCCTGCGGGCATCCGCCACGATGGGCCAGCTGCGCTCGGCCGTGCGGACCCTCGCCGACGTGGACCTCCCGCCGGACGAGCTGCTCACCCAGCTCGACGACCTGGTCATCCGACTGGCCTCCGAGACCGCGACGGACCCGGACGCGGGCACAGTGACGGACCCGGACACGGACACCGCGACGGACCCGCACGCGGTCACCGCCGGGGAGGTCACCGCCGGGGAGGTCACCGCCACCTGCCTCTACGCCGTGTACGACCCGGTGTCGGGCCGCTGCACGCTGGCCACCGCCGGCCATCCGGCCCCCGTGCTGGCCGGCACGGGCCTCGACCCGGTCGTCCTCCGGCTGCCCGCCGGTCCCCCGCTCGGGCTGGGCGGGCTGCCCTTCGAAGCCGTCGACACCGAACTGCCGGAGGAGAGCCTGCTCGCCCTGTACACCGACGGCCTGGTCGCGACCCGGCGCCGCTCGGTCGACACCGGCCTCGACGCCCTGCGGCACGCCCTCCCTCCCGTGGACGATTCGCTGGAATCCCTGTGCGACCGGATCGTCGACGCCCTGCCGCCCGGCAACCCCGCCGACGACGCCACCCTGCTGCTGACCCGGGTCCGGCGCCTGGACCCCCGCCGGGTCGCGACCTGGACGGTGCCCGCCGACTTCGCGCAGGTCGCCACCGTCCGCGTCGACGCCGTCCGCCGGCTGACGGCCTGGGGTTTGGCGGACGTCGCCTTCGTCACCGAACTGGTCGTCAGCGAACTCGTCACCAACGCCATCCGCTACGGCAGCGAACCGATCCGCCTACGGCTCATCCACGACCGCTCACTCATCTGCGAGGTCTCCGACACCGGCAGCACCGCCCCCCACCTGCGCCGGGCCCGCACCTTCGACGAGGGCGGCCGGGGCCTGCTGCTGGTCGCCCAGCTCACCCAGCGCTGGGGCACCCGGCAGACCGGGACGGGCAAGACCATCTGGTGCGAACAGGACCTCGGCGAGGACACCTGACGCCCCTGACACCCCTACACCCCTGAAACCCCGACCATTCGGACCGGACCTCCCCCGCCGGAGCCGGGGCGGCACCCGGCCGGAACGGCGAGGCCGGTGCCGAGGGGGTGCGGACGCACCCGGACGGCACCGGCCTGCCGGGCGGTCTACCAACGGCTGCGCGACGCCGGCGGGTTGAGCTTGGCGCTGAGCGCGGACAGGAAGACCGGGAGCCGGTCGACCATGCTCCTGGGGACCGGCGTGGTCTGGACGGTGCCCCGCCGCACGTCCTGGACGACGAGGGTGAAGGCGCCGTCCTCCTCGACGAGTTCGGCGGCGTAGAGCAGGGTTTCCGTGGAGGTTGGCATCGGGGTCCTAGGCTTGGGTGTCGTTGAGCCAGGCGGTCCACGCCTCGGTGGCCCGCTGCTCGTCGGTGTCCTCGGCGAACAGGTGGTGGGCCAGCCAGATCGGCGTGTTCCAGGTGCTGCCGTTGAAGAAGCGGTAGAGCGCGTCCGGGCCGCGCAGGCCGACGAAGTCGGCGCTGAGCCAGTCCACGACCGCCTCCTCCGGGCCGCCGTCCCGGCCCGGGACGTGAAGTGCGAGCCGGTCGCCGACGGCCGCGTCCTCCGCGAGGCCGAGGCGTCGGCGCAGTGCGGCGAAGTCGGCCGGGTCGGCGGTGGGTTCGGTCCGCCGGGCGGTGACGTAGACGGCGGGGCGGCCGGCGAAGTGCCGCAGGTATTCGGCGAGGCCGTGCTGGTAGAAGTGGACGTGCTTCTCGGCCGCGTCCGCCTTCCGGTCCCAGACGTCGTCCCAGACGCCCTCGTGCACCCAGTGGATCCCCATCCGCAGGTGGCTCGTTCCGCCGTCCGCCGGCTCGATCCGGTAGCTGAGCGTGTTGGAGAACTCGTCGCCGAGCGTCGCGCGGACGGCGAAGTGGCTCGGCGGCTCCCACGCCACGACGGTGCTCTCGGCCCGGGTGACCTTTCCGCCGACCCGCGGCTCGACCTCCATCGGGTACAGCCAGCCGAGGTTGCCGGCGCCGGTGGCGACCGCGGCCCAGACCTGTTCGGGCGTGGCGGGCAGGTCCTGTTCCTTGCGGACCTCGAACTCTCGGGCCACGGTTGGTTCTCCTTCGTCGTCGTTCATGGGGTCAGTGGGTGACCGGGAGGGCGCACAGCCGCCGTTGAAGGGGGTTGGGCCGCCAGTCCAGCGGTGCCCCGTCGGCCAGCCGCAGTTCGGGCAGCCGACGCACCAGCGTGCCGACGGCCACCTCCGCCTGGAGCTTGGCCAGCGGGCCGCCGAGGCAGAAGTGCGGGCCGTTGCCGAAGCTGAGGTGCCGGTTGCCGGGGCGGGTGAGGTCCAGCCGGTCGGGGTCCTCGAAGCGTTCGGGATCGCGGTTGGTCGCGCCGAGGAACAGGTAGACCAGCTCGCCCGCGCGCAGCGTCCGTCCGCCGATCTCCAGGTCCTCGGCGACGACCCGGACGATGGCCTGGGTCACCGTGTCGTAGCGGGCCAGCTCCTCGACGGCGCCGCGGATCAGCCCCGGGTCCGCCCGTAGCCGGGCCAGCTGGTCGGGGTGGCGCAGCAGGGCCAGCACGCCGTTGCCGATCAGGTGGGTGGTGGTCTCGTCGCCGGCGGTGATCAGGACGAAACAGGTGGACAGCAGTTCGGAGTCGGTGAGCCGGTCGTCCTGCGCCTGGGTGGCGACCAGGGCGCTGATCAGGTCGTCGCCCGGGTCGGCCCGGCGGTGCCGGATGAGGCGGGCGAGGTACTCCTCGTACTCGCCGATCGCCTCCTCGGTCTTGTCGAGGTCCTCGCTCAGCCGGCCGAAGCGGCTGAACCAGGTCTCGACCTGCGGGCGGTCCTCCGGCGGGATGCCGAAGAGCTCGCAGACGACGGACATCGGCAGCGGGGCGGCGACGGTTTCGATCAGGTCCGTGGTCGGCCCGGCCTGGACGGCCCGGTCGATCAGCTGGTCGACGATCCGCTGGATGCCACCGCGCAGGGCTTCGACGCGGCGGGCGGTGAAGGCGCGGTTGGCGAGCTTGCGCAGCCGGGCGTGGTCCGGCGGGTCCGTGTTGGACATCACCCGGCCGAGCCGGTCGGTGAGCCGGCTGAGGGCCTTCAGGTCGCCGCCGAGCGCGACGTAGGCCCGGGTCATCCGGTCCCGGTCGTTGGACAGTCGCAGGTCGCCCAGGGCGGCCTCGACGTCGGCGTACCGGGTGAGGTACCAGATGCCGTCGGCGCTGCGGTGGACCGGGCTCTCGCGCCGCATGCGGGCGTAGAACGGGTACGGGTCCCGCCGGGCCTCGGGGGTGAGCAGGTCCGCGGCGAGGTCGCGGGGCCCGGCGGGGTCCGCGGAGGGCCGGGCGGGGCCCGCGCTGCCGCGGGCCCCGTCCCTGGTGTCGGTGGTGGTCACGTCGGCTACCGCCGGCCGTCCATGGCGTCGGCGAGGCTCCTGGGCCGCATGTCGGTCCAGGCCTGCTCGACGTACTCCAGGCAGGCGGCGTGGGTGTCCGGGCCGTGCGTGACGGTCCAGCCGGCCGGGACGTCCGCGAACTGCGGCCACAGCGAGTGCTGGTTCTCGTCGTTGACGAGCACGAGGAAGGTGCCGTCCTGGTCGTCGAAGGGGTTGGTCATGGGTCAGTCCTCCTGGTGGTGGGAATCAGCGGTGTCACCGGCCGCCTCGGCGATCCTGGCGGCCAGGACCGGTCCGATCTGGGCCAGCGAGCCGGGTTGGGTCATCCGGTTGTGCCGGGTGGTGACCTCGTGCGATTCGATCCGGCCGGTGACGTAGGGCTGCCAGATCTCGGGCCCGGCGTTGTCCTCGGTCCGGTCGATCGTGGAGTTGAAGAGCAGCAGGTCCCCGTCGAACGTCGCGGGGACGAAGTCGACCGCCAGCTGCGCGTTGTTGATCATGATCTGGACGACCACCTCGATCTGCCGCTCGGTCAGGCCGGCCAGCGCGCTGCCGCGCCGGTTCAGCACCTCGGCGACCTCGGCGTAGGTGACGTCCCGGTCGCCCAGCTCGTCCGGGTCGACGTCGAGCACCCCGACGAGCACGTCCCGCTCGGTGGGGACGGGCACCTCCTCGAAGGTCACGTCCTTCACCGGGTAGGCGTCGAGGATCGCCAGCAGCGCGGTCCGCTCGCCGCGCGACTGCAGCTCGCAGGCCAGCGCGTGGGCGATCAGCCCGCCGGCGGACCAGCCGAGCAGCAGGTACGGGCCCTCCGGCTGGATCTTCCGGATGTGGTCGGCGTAGTCGGCCGCCATCTCCTCGTAGGACGTCGGCAGCGGTTCGGGCCGGCCGAGGCCGCGCGCCTGGATGGCGTAGACCGGGTGCTGCGGGCCGACGTGGTTCAGCAGCCCGCTGTACGACCAGCTGATGCCGCCGCCGGGGTGGATGCAGAACAGCGGGGTGGCGGTGCCGGTCGTGCGCAGCGGCAGCACCACGTCCAGGGCGTCCTCCGGATCGTTCATGAGCAGCCGTTCGGTGAGCCCGGCCACGGTCGGCGCCTCGAACAGCATCCGCAGTCCCAGCTCCAGGCCCAGGGTCTCGCGGACCCGGGAGGCCAGCCGGGCGGCCAGCAGCGAGTGACCGCCCAGGTCGAAGAAGCCGTCGTCGATGCTCACCTGCTCCCGGCCGAGGACCTCGGCGAACAGGCCGCACAGCAGCTGCTCCTGCGGCGTCCGGGGGCCGCGCCCGGCGTCCGAGGCCCCGTACTCGGGGGCGGGCAGGGCGGCCCGGTCGAGCTTGCCGTTCGCGGTCAACGGCAGCGCGTCCACGGTGACGAACGCCGCCGGCACCATGTAGTCGGGCAGGTCGCGGCGCAGTCGGCCGGACAGCTCGCCCGGCTCGGGCGCGCCCTCGGGGGCGGGCACCAGGTAGGCGACCAGCCGCTTGTCGCCCGGCCGGTCCTCGCGGGCCACGACGGCCGCCTGGGCGACTCCCGGGCAGCCCGCCAGGACGGCCTCGATCTCGCCCGGCTCGATCCGCAGGCCGCGCAGCTTGACCTGGTGGTCGGCGCGTCCGGCGAACTCCAGCGTGCCGTCGGCCCGCCACCACGCCAGGTCGCCGGTGCGGTACATCCGGCTTGCGGGCGGCCCGTACGGGTCGGCGGTGAAGCGCTCGGCCGTCAGGCCGGGCCGGCCGAGGTAGCCGCGGGCCACGCCCGTCCCCGCGAGGTACAGCTCGCCGACCATCCCCGTCGGCACCGGCCGCAGGTGGTCGTCGAGGACGTAGGCGCGCATGTTGGCCATCGGCGCGCCGATCGGCACGGAGGCGGCCTGCTCGGAGAGGGCGCGCACGGAGTGGCAGCTGGCCAGGGTGGTGGCCTCGGTGGGCCCGTATCCGTTGACCACCTCGATGCCGGGACAGGCGGCGAGCACCCGGGCGGCGGCCGCCGGGGAGACCACGTCGCCGCCGGTCCACACCTCGCGCACCCCGGCGAGCAGGCCCGGGCGCTCCTCGGCGACCAGCCGGAACAGGCCGGCCGTCAGCCAGAGTCCGGTCACCCCGTGCGTGGCGACCGTGTGCTGCAGCAGGTCGATGTCGAGCTGCTCCGGCGGTGCGACCACGATCCGGCCGCCGTTGAGCAGCGGTACCCACAGCTCGTAGGTCGACAGGTCGAAGGCGGTCGGGGAGTGCATCAGCACCCGCTCGTGTCCGCCGCCGCGCCATTCGGGGCTGAGCGCGAGGCCCACCACGTCGCGGTGGGTGACGGCCACGCCCTTCGGCCGCCCGGTGGAGCCGGAGGTGTACAGGACGTACGCCACCTGCCGCGGGTCGCACGGGACGTCGACCCCCGATGGTCCGACCCGCGACGGACCGTCCCCGGACGGACCGACCCCGGACGGACCGGCCCCGGACGGACCGGCCGCGGACGGATCGGGCTCGGCCCGCAGCAGGGCGGTCAGCACCTCCTCGGTGAGCACGAGCGCGGCGCCGGTCTCCCGCAGGATCAGCTCGATGCGGGAGGACGGGAAGCGCGAGTCCAGCGGTACGTAGGCGCCGCCCGCCTTGACGATCGCGAGGATCGCCACGACCAGCTCCGCCGAGCGGTCCAGCATGACCGCGACCGGCGTCTCCGGCCGTACGCCCCGGCGGATCAGCGCCCGGGCGAGGCGGTCGGTCCGCAGGTCGAGTTCCCGGTAGGTCAGTTCGGTGCCGCCCGCCACGACGGCCACCGCGTCCGGGGTGGTCCGGGCCTGGCGGGCGAACAGCTCCGGCACCGCGGCCTCGGGCAGCTCGGCGGCGACGCCCATGAACCCGGACAGCAGCTGGTGGCGTTCCTCGTCGGAGATGACGTCGATCCGGCTGATCGGCCGGTCGGGGTCGGCGACCGCCGCGCGCAGCAGCCGGGCGAAGCGGTCGAACAGCAGCTCCACCGTGGACGCGTCGAACAGGTCGGTGGCGTACTCCACCGCGCCGACCAGCCCGTCGGGGCTCGGGGCGCCTCCCGGGCCGCCGGGCCCGGAGGGGCCGTCCGCGCGGAACTGCTCGGCCAGGCTGAAGGTCAGGTCGACCCGGGAGGTCCCGGTCGGCGCCTCCAGGTGGCCGGTCTCCAGCCCCGGCAGCGCGAACTCGCCCAGCGGCGCGTTCTGCAGGGCCAGCATGACCTGGAACAGCGGGTGGCGGGCCAGCGAGCGCGCCGGGTTGACCGCTTCGACGAGGTACTCGAACGGCACGTCCTGGTGGTCGTACGCGGCGAGCGCCTTCTGCCGCACCCGGCCGAGCAGTTCGGCGAAGGCCGGGTCGCCGCTCGTGTCGGTGCGCAGCACCAGGGTGTTGACGAAGAAGCCGACGAGTTCGTCCAGCGCCTGGTCGGTGCGGCCGGCGATCGGGCTGCCGATCGGGACGTCGGTGCCGGCGCCGAGCCGGGTGAGCAGCGCGGCGAGGCCGGCCTGGAGCACCATGAACATGCTGGCGCCGCGTTCGGTGGCCAGGTCCCGCAGCGCCCGGTGCAGTTCGGCGTCCAGCCGGACCGCGACCCGGTCGCCCAGCTGGGAGGCCACCGGCGGCCGGGGCCGGTCCGCGGGCAGCTGGAGCTGCTCCGGCAGGCCGGCCAAATCGTCCTTCCAGTAGTCCAGTTGCCGGGTGAACAGGCTGTCCTGGTCGGCGGCGTCGCCGAGCAGGTCGCGCTGCCAGCGGGTGTAGTCGGCGTACTGCACCGGCAGCGGGGACCACTGCGGCTCCTCGCCCCGGCAGCGTGCCGCGTAGGCCGCGGCCAGGTCGCCGGAGAGCGGGCCCATCGACCAGCCGTCGGCGGCGATGTGGTGCACCACGACCAGCAGCGCGTGCCGGTCGGGGGCGAGCGCGTACAGCTCCGCCCGGACCGGCGGTTCCGCCGCCAGGTCGAAGCCGCGCCGGGCCGCCCTCGCCAGTCGCCCGGGCAGTTCGCTCTCGTCGAGTTCGGCCACCGGCAGGGCCGGGTGTGCCTCGGCGGCGCTCAGCACGACCTGGTACGGCACGCCGTCCGTCTCGCGGAAGACGGTGCGCAGGCTCTCGTGCCGGGCGATCACGTCCGCCAGCGCGGCGTGCAGGGCCGAGCGGTCGAGTTCGCCGGTCAGGCTCAGCGCGAGCGGCATGTTGTAGGTGGCGCTGGGCCCGTCCATCCGGTGCAGGAACCACAGGCGGCGCTGGGCGAAGGACAGCGGGACGTGCTCCGGGCGGGGCCGGGCGGTCAGCGCGGGGCGTGCCGTTCCGGAGCCGTCCAGGCAGGCCGCCAGGGCGGCCACGGTCGGGGCCTCGAACAGCGTGCGGACCTCCAGTTCCGCGCCGAGGGTCGCCCGGACCCGGGAGGCCAGGCGGGTCGCCAGCAGGGAGTGCCCGCCGAGGTCGAAGAAGCCGTCGTCGACGCCGACCTGGGCCAGCCCGAGCACCTCGGCGAACAGTTCGGCGAGGAGCTGCTCCTGCGGGGTGCGCGGGGCCCGCCCGGCTGCGGCCGGGCCGAGGTCGGGGGCGGGCAGGGCACGGCGGTCGAGCTTGCCGCCGGCCGTCAGCGGCAGTGCGTCCAGCGCCACGAACGCCGACGGGACGAGGTAGTCGGGCAGCCGGCCGCGCAGCCAGTCGCGGAGTTCGCCGAGGAGGGCGCCGGTGCCCCGGGTGCCGGTCGGGCGGTTGGTCAGCGAGGACAGCGGCCGGCCGGTCCGGGTCGGGCGGTGGGCCTCGACGGGTGCGTCCGCCGGTCCTTCGGTGACGGGCCCGTCGGTGGAGAGCCCGTCGGTGAAGAGCACGTCGAGGGCTTCCGGTGCCCCGGCCGACCAGGTGAGGTGCACCCGGCGGCCGAACTCGCCGCCGAGGGCGTGGAAGTCCTCCGGGTCGGGCAGGTCGCCGTCGTCCGGCCGGTGCAGCCGCTCCAGCAGCTCGGCGAGCGGGCCGTCCCCGTTGCGCACCGCCCGGTCCAGCTCGGCCTCGCGGGCGACGCGGCGGTTCGGAGTGCCGGTGAGCCGCACCGCTCCGGTGCCCGGCCGCCCGAGCAGTTCGCGCAGCTCCGCCAGGCCGGCGATGTCCCGGCCCCACGCCAGGTCCAGCGGCTCGACCGGTACGGCCTGCTGCTCGTACAGCGTCACGTCGTAGCGGTAGCGGGTCAGTTCGTTGTGGTGCCGGCCGCGCTTGACCTCCACGGCCACCGCGCCGATGTCCGTGCCGTGCGCCCGCAGGGCGGTGAAGAAGTCCGGGTCGACCAGGAGTTCCTTCTCGACCCGGACGGCCTGCTCGACCGCGCGGCGCACCGCCGCGAGGTCGCCGTCGTCGCCGGTCCGGTGCAGTCGGACGGCGGTGGCCAGCGGGCGCAGCAGCCGCAGGTTCCGGACGTCGCCGATGAAGAGGGCGCCGCCGGGGGCGAGCAGCCGCATCAGCTTCCCAATCACGTCGGCGAGGTAGTCGGCGGACGGGAAGTACTGCACCACCGAGTTGATCACGATGGTGTCGAAGTCCCCGGCCGGCAGCCCGTCGGTGTCGTGGGCCGGGCGGGTCTGCAGCACGACCCGGTCGGCCAGGTCCTGCTGCCGGGCGACCTGGGCGGTGAGCGCGTCGATCGCGGTGGCGGAGAAGTCGGTCGCCCAGTAGGTCTCGCAGTGCGGCGCGACCTGCGAGAGCAGCAGGCCGGTGCCGACGCCGACCTCCAGCACCCGGCGGGGGCGCAGCGACAGGATGCGGTCCACGGTGGCGTCGCGCCACTCCCGCATCTGCTCGACCGGGATCGGGGCGGCGTCGTAACTGCTGTTCCAGCCGACGAAGTTCTGGCCGAAGGCGGCTTCCTCGGGGGCGATGGGCAGGGCGTCGTAGATGCCCCGCCACTCGTCCACGTGGTCCGCTTCGACGCCGCTGTCCCGGGACGCCTCCTGGCGCGGGACGACGTAGCCGATCAGCCGGTCGTCCTGGGCGAGTACGGCGGCCCGGGCGACGGCGGGGTGCTCGGTCAGGGCCGTCTCGATCTCGCCGGGCTCGACGCGGAAGCCGCGCACCTTCACCTGGTCGTCGGCGCGGCCGACGTACTCCAGCTGACCGTCCGTCCGGAAGCGCACCACGTCACCGGTGCGGTACATCCTGGCGCCCGAGGGGCCGAACGGGCAGGCGACGAAGCGTCCGGAGGTCAGCCCCGGCCGGTTCAGGTAGCCGCGCGCCAGGCCGGCGCCGGCGACGTAGAGGTCGCCGGGCACGCCGGGCGGCACCGGCCGCAGCCGCTCGTCCAGGACGTAGACCCGGGCGTTGGTGATCGGCCGGCCGATCGGCGGCACGCCGGAGCCGGGGGTGAGCGGGTCGCTCATGGTCGCGCACACCGTGGTCTCGGTCGGGCCGTACGCGTTGATCATCCGGCGTCCGGGGGCCCACCGGGCCACCAGCTCCGGCGGGCACGCCTCTCCGGCCACGACCAGCGTCGACGCGGCCACCGAGCCCTCCGGCAGGGCGGCCAGGACGGACGGGGGCACGGTGACGTGGGTGACGGCGAGGCCCGGGTCGCTCAGTGCGGCGACCGGGTCCGCCGCGGGCGGCAGCACCAGGGCCGCGCCGCGCAGCAGGGCGGTGTAGATCTCCGACACCGAGGCGTCGAAGCTGGGCGAGGCGAACTGCAGCACCCGGCTGTCCGGGTCGATCGCGAACCGCTCGATCTGGGCGGCGACCAGGCTCGCCACACCGCCGTGCGCGACCACGACGCCCTTGGGGCGGCCGGTCGAGCCCGAGGTGTGGATCACGTAGGCCGGCTGCCGCACGTCGAGGGCGACCTCCGGGTCGGTGTCGGGCCACGCCTGGACGTCCGTCACCATCGCCGGGTCGTCGACCAGCAGGGCCGGGCGGGCGTCGTCGAGCATGAACGCGATCCGGGCCGCCGGGTACGCCGGATCCACCGGCAGGTACGCGGCCCCGGCCTTCAGCACGCCCAGGACGGCCACCACCGACTCCACCGACCGCGGCAGCGCCACCGCCACCAGCTGCTCCGGACCGACACCCCGCGCGATCAGCGCATGCGCGAACCGGTTCGAGCGCGCGTCCAGCTCCCGGTACGTCAACTCGACGTCGCCGTGGACGAGCGCCACCGCGTCCGGCGTCGCCGCCACCTGCGCCGCGAAGGCCTTCGGCACCGGGACGGCGCCCACGTCGAGGGCGGTCGCGTTGCCCTGTTCCAGCAGCCGGTGCCGCTCATCGGCGTCGAGCAGGTCGATCGCGCCGATGGGCTGCTCCGGGTCGGCGGTGACGGCCTCCAGCAGGAGCGTCCAGCGCCGGGTCAGGGCAGCGACCGTCGAGCGGTCGAACAGGTCGGTGGCGTACTCGACCGCGCCGACGATCCCGGCCGGGCTCCCGTCCTCGGCGAACTGCTCGACCAGGCTCACCCCGAGGTCGAACTTGGCGGTCCCGGTGGCCACCGCGTAGGTAGCGACCTCCAGTCCGGGCAGCGAGAAGCGGCCCATCGGCGCGTTCTGCACGGCCAGGATCGTCTGGAACAGCGGGTGGTGGGAGAGCGAGCGGGACGGGTTCAGCACCTCCACCAGGTGCTCGAACGGCACGTCCTGGTGTGCGTACGCCGACAGGGCCGTCTCCCGCACCCGGCCCAGCAGCTCGGCGAAGCTCGGGTCGCCGCCGGTGTCGGTGCGCAGCACCAGGGTGTTGACGAAGAACCCGACCAGCTCGTCCAGCGCCTCGTCGGTGCGCCCGGCGATCGGGCTCCCGATCGGGATGTCCGTCCCCGCGCCGAGCCTGGTGTACAGCGCGGCGAGCGCCGCCTGCAGCACCATGAACAGGCTCGTCCCGGTGCTGCGGGCCAACTCCGTGAGGGCGGCGTGCAGTTCGGGGCTCAGCTCCAGGCCGAGGTGGTCCCCGTGCCAGCCGGCGACGGCCGGCCGCGGCCGGTCGGCGGGCAGCTGGAGCAGTTCGGGCAGCTCGGACAGCTGGCGCTTCCAGTAGTCGAGTTGCTCGCTGAACCGGCTCTGCGGGTCGGCGGTGTCGCCGAGCAGCTCGCGCTGCCACAGCGTGTAGTCGGCGTACTGCACCGGCAGGGCCGGCCGGGCGAGCGAGCGGCCCTCGCAGCGGGCGGCGTACGCCTCGGCCAGGTCACGGGCCAGCGGGCCGGTGGACCAGCCGTCACCGGCGATGTGGTGCATCACCAGCAGCAGCACGTGCTCGTCCGGCGCGAGGGCGAACAGCCCGGCGCGCAGCGGGGGTTCCGCCCCGAGGTCGAAGGGCTGCCGGGCGAACTCGGCGAGCCGGTCGAAGAGTTCGGCCTCCGTCAGCTCGGTCAGCCGTGCCCGGGGCCGGGCCGCGGCCGGGTCCAGCACGCGCTGGCACGGGACGCCGTCGACCTCCGGGAACACCGTGCGCAGGCTCTCGTGCCGGGCCACCACGTCGGCCAGCGCCTGGTCCAGCGCCGCCCGGTCGAGCGTTCCGGTCAGCTGGAGTGCCAGCGGGATGTGGTAGGTCGCGGCGCCGCCGTCCATCCGGTGCAGGAACCAGAGCCGGCGCTGGGCGAAGGACAGCGGTACCCGGTCCGGGCGCTCGTGCACGGTCAGCGCCGGGCGGGCGTGGCCCGCCCCGGCCAGCGCCGCGGCCAGGCCCGCCACGGTGGGCGCCTGGAACAGCGCGCGCAGCCCGAGCTCCAGGCCGAGCACCGAGCGCACCCGCGCGGCCAGCCGGGTGGCGAGCAGGGAGTGCCCGCCCAGGTCGAAGAAGTCCTCGTCGACTCCGACCTGCGGCACGCCGAGCACCTCGGCGAACAGGCCGCACAGGATCTGCTCCTGCGGCGTGCGCGGCGCCCGGCGGGCCTCGGCCGAGCCGAGGTCGGCAGCGGCAGTGGGAGCGGGCAGCGCGGCGCGGTCCAGCTTGCCGTTGGGGGTCAGCGGCAGCGCGTCCAGCACCGTGAACACGGCCGGCACCAGGTAGTCGGGCAGCCGCTCGCGCAGGTGCGCGGCCAGCTCCGTCTGCCGCACCGACCTGCCGGGACGGGCCGCCACGTAGCCGATCAGCCGGTCGTCCCGGGCCACGACGGCGGCCTGGGCGACGGCGGGGTGCTCGGCCAGGGCGGCCTCGACCTCGCCGAGTTCGACGCGGAAGCCGCGCACCTTCACCTGGTCGTCGACGCGGCCGACGTACTCCAGCTGACCGTCCGTCCGGAAGCGCACCACGTCACCGGTGCGGTACATCCTGGCACCCGAGGGGCCGAACGGGCAGGCGACGAAGCGTCCGGCGGTCAGCCCCGGCCGGTTCAGGTAGCCGCGCGCCAGACCGGGGCCGGCGACGTACAGCTCCCCCGCCACGCCGGGCGGCACCGGCCGCAACCGCTCGTCCAGCACGTACGTCCGGAAGCCCGCGACCGCCCGGCCGATCGGCGGCACGCCCGCGCCGGGCGACAGCGGGTCGCTCATCGTCGCGCAGACCGTCGTCTCGGTCGGGCCGTACGCGTTGATCATCCGTCGGCCCGGCGCCCAGCGGGCCACCAGCTCCGGCGGGCAGGCCTCCCCGGCCACGACCAGTGTCGTCGCGGCCGGCGAGCCCTCCGGGAGGGCGGCCAGGGCCGAGGGCGGCAGGGTCACGTGGGTGACGTCCGGCCCGCGGTCCGTCAGGGCCTCCAGCGGGGCCTCGGCCGGGGCCAGGACGAGGGCCGCGCCGGTCAGCAGGGCACTGCACAGGTCCCAGAAGGACGCGTCGAAGCTGGGCGAGGCGAACTGCAGCACCCGGCTGCCCGGCGCCACGCCGAGCCGTTCGACCTGTGCCGCGACCAGGCCGGACACGCCGCCGTGCGTGACGGCCACGCCCTTGGGTCGCCCGGTCGAGCCCGAGGTGTAGATCACGTAGGCCGGGTGCCGGGCGTCCACCACGACGCCCGGATCGGCCTCCGGCCGGCCTTCCCCGACCACCGTCGCGGGGTCGTCGACCAGCAGGGCCGGGCGGGCGTCGTCGAGCATGAACGCGATCCGGGCCGCCGGGTACGCCGGATCCACCGGCAGGTACGCGGCCCCGGCCTTCAGCACGCCCAGGACGGCCACCACCGACTCCACCGACCGCGGCAGCGCCACCGCCACCAGCTGCTCCGGACCGACACCCCGCGCGATCAGCGCATGCGCGAACCGGTTCGAGCGTGCATCCAGCTCCCGGTACGTCAACTCGGCATCGCCGCACACCAGCGCGAGCGCGTCCGGCGTCGCCGCCACCTGCGCCGCGAACAGCTCCGGCAGGCTCACCGCGGCCGCCGCGACGTCGGCGGCGGGCAGCGGCAGCAACTCGCGCCGCTCCTCGGCGGACAGCAGGTCGATCCCGCCGATCGGCGTGTCCGGGGCGGCGGCGACCGCCGCCAGCAGCCGCAGCCACCGGGCGACCAGGGCCTCGACCGTCGAGCGGTCGAAGAGGTCGGTGCTGTACTCGACGGCCCCGTTCAGCCCGGCCGGCTCGCCGGCCGGCCCGTGCTCCTCCGCGAACCCGAAGGTCAGGTCGAGCCGCGCCGTCCCGGTGAGCACGGTCACCCCGGAGACCAGCAGACCGGGCAGCTCGAAGTCACCGCCCGGTGCGTTCTGCACGACCAGTCCGGTCTGGAACAGCGGGTGGTGGGAGAGCGAGCGGGACGGGTTCAGCACCTCCACCAGGTGCTCGAACGGCACGTCCTGGTGCGCGTACGCCGACAGCGCCGTCTCCCGCACCCGGCCCAGCAGCTCGGTGAAGCTCGGGTCACCGCTGGTGTCGGTGCGCAGCACCAGCGTGTTGATGAAGAAGCCGACCAGCTCGTCCAGCGCCTCGTCGGTGCGCCCCGCGATCGGACTCCCGATCGGGATGTCCGTCCCCGCTCCCAGCCGCGTGTACAGCGCGGCCAGCGCCGCCTGCAGCACCATGAACAGGGTCGCACCCGACCGGCGCGCCAACCCGGCCAGTGCCGTGTGCAGTTCGGCGTCGATCCGGAGTTCCAGCAGGTCGCCGCCGTACGACATGGTGGCCGGGCGCGGCCGGTCGGCCGGCAGCGGCAGCTGCTCGGGCAGCCCCGCCAGCGCCTCCGTCCAGTGGGCGACCTGCCGGGCGAACAGGCTGTGGCCGTCCTGCTCGTCGCCCAGGATCTCGTGCTGCCACAGGGTGTAGTCGCCGTACGTCACCGGCAGCGGCGGCCAGGCCGGCGCCCCGCCGCCGTGCCGGGCCGTGTAGGCGGTGGCCAGGTCCCGGGCCAGCGGGCCCATGGACCAGCCGTCCCCGACGATGTGGTGCATCACCAGCAGCAGCACGTGCTCGTCCGGCGCCACCGCGAACAGCTCGGCCCGCAGCGGTACTTCCGCGGTCAGGTCGAAGCCGCGGACCGCCGCCGCGCGCAGCAGGGCGGGCAGCTCCGCCTCGCCGGCCGCGTGCACGGTCAGCGGGACGGCGGCCTCCTCGGCGTCCAGCACCCGCTGGTACGGGATTCCGGCGAGGTGCGGGAAGACGGTGCGCAGGGTCTCGTGCCGGGCCGCGACGTCCGCGAGCGCGGCGCCCAGCGCGGCCCGGTCGAGGTCGCCGGACAGCCGCAGGGCCAGCGGCATGTGGTAGGTGGCGCTCGGCGCGCCGAACTGCTGGAGGAACCAGAGGCGGCGCTGGGCGAAGGACAGCGGCATCGGATCGCGGCGGGGCCGGGGTACCAGGGCCTGCCGCGCGGTGCCGGCGTCGTGCAGCCCGGCCGCCAGTCCGGCCGGTGTCGGGGTGCGGAACAGGCTGCGCAGCTCCAGTTCGACGCCGAGGGTCGCCCGGACCCGCGAGACCAGCCGGGTGGCGAGCAGGGAGTGCCCGCCCAGCCCGAAGAAGTCCTCGTCGACCCCGACCCCGGCGAGGCCCAGCACCTCGGCGAACAGCTCGCAGAGGATCTGCTCCTGCGGGGTGCGCGGCGCCCGGCCGCCGGCGGTCGGGCCCGGCTCCGGCGCGGGCAGCGCCGCCCGGTCCAGCTTTCCGTTCGGTGTCAGCGGCAGCGCGTCGAGCAGCACGAACGCCGACGGCACCAGGTGGTCCGGCACCCGGTCGCGCAGGTGGGCCGCCAGCGCCGCGGCGGTCGTCCCTGCCGCGGCCTGCGGGACGACGTACGCGACGAGCCGGGTCTCACCCGGCCGGTCCTCGCGGGCGAGCACCGCGACCCGGGCGACGCCCGGGTGCGCGCTCAGTTCGGCCTCGATCTCGCCCGGCTCGATCCGGAAGCCGCGCACCTTCACCTGGTGGTCCACCCGGCCGGCGAACTCCAGCTCACTGTCGGCGCGCCAGCGGACCAGGTCGCCGGTGCGGTACATCACCGAGCCCGCCGGCCCGTACGGGTCGGCGACGAAGCGTCCCGCGGTGAGCCCGGGCCGGTTCAGGTAGCCGCGGGCGAGCCCCGTTCCGGCGAGGTACAGCTCGCCCGTCACTCCGGGGGCGACCGGCTGCAGGGCCGGATCCAGCACGTACGCGCGGCAGTTGGCGATCGGCCGGCCGATCGGCACCGGGACCGGGCAGTCCGCCGGGTCGGCGGGCAGCTGGTAGGCGGTGATCACATGGGTCTCGGCGGGGCCGTAGTGGTTGTGCAGCACCCGGCCGGGCCGGCGGGCCCGGAAGCGGCGTACGGCGCCGCCGAGGCGCATCGCCTCGCCGGCCTGGGCGACCAGCCGCAGGGCCGGCAGCTCCAGCCCGGCCTCCTCGGCGGCCTCGGCCAGCGCCTCGACCACCAGGTTGGGCGCGTACAGCTCGCCGACCTCGTGCCGGTCCAGCCAGTGCGCGAACAGTTCGGCGCTGCGGCGCTGCTCCTCGGCCGGCACCACCAGGGTCTTGCCGTACAGCAGGGCGGAGAGCACTTCCTGCACCGAGACGTCGAAGCTGATCGCGGTGAACTGCGCCACGCGCGTACCGGGTTCGCCGCCGACGGCCCGGTGGTGCCAGGCCAGCAGGTTCAGCAGTCCGGCGGCGGGCATCACCACGGCCTTGGGCCGGCCGGTGGAGCCCGAGGTGTAGATGACGTAGGCCGGGTGGCGCGGGTCCACGGCGACGGCCGGGTCGTGCTCCGGCTGCTCCTCGGACGGTGTGACGGCGGCGAGGTCGTCGAGCACCACGGCCGGGCGGGCGTCCTCCAGCATGTACGCGATGCGGGCGGCCGGGTAGTCCGGGTCGACCGGCAGGTAGGCCGCACCCGTCTTGAGCACCGCGAGGACGGCGACGACCAGCTCGGCGGAACGCGGCAGCCGCAGGGCGACGACCTGCTCCGGCCCCACCCCGCGCGCGATCAGCGCGTGGGCCAGCCGGTTGGCCCGGCGGTTCAGTTCGCGGTAGGTCAGCGCGCTGTCGTCGACGACCACCGCCGGGGCCTCCGGGGTCGCCCGGACCTGCGCCTCGAACAGGGCGGGCAACGTGACGGCGGGCGCCGGGCGGGCGGTGTCGTTGCGCGCGACCAGCAGCTCGTGCCGCTCCTCGGCGGTGAGCACGTCGATCCGGCTGAGCGGCCGGTCGGGCTCGGCGACCACCGCCGCCAGCAGCCGCAGCCACCGGGCGACCAGGGTCTCCACCGTGGCGTGGTCGAACAGGTCGGTGCTGTACTCGACCCGCCCGACGATGCCCTCGGCCGGGCCGCCGCTGCCGCCGCGCTCCAGCAGGTGGAAGCCGAGGTCGAACATCGTCGTGGGCGTGCGCACCAGGACGATCTCGGCGGCCAGACCGCTCGGCGCGAAGTCCGTGCGGGGCGTGTTCTGGAGCGCGAGCAGCACCTGGAACAGCGGCTGCCGGTCCGGCGACCGGGAGGGGTTGAGGGCCTCCACGACGTGCTCGAACGGCAGGTCCTGGTGGGCGTACGCGCCGAGCGCGCCCTCCCGGACCCGGACCAGCAGCTCGGCGAAGGACGGGTCGCCGCCGGTGTCCGTCCGGAGCACCAGGGTGTTGACGAAGAACCCGACGAGGTCGTCCAGCGCCTGGTCGGTGCGGCCGGCGATCAGGCTGCCGACCGGGATGTCCGTGCCCGCGCCGAGCTTGTCCAGCAGCGAGGCCAGGGCGGCCTGCAGCACCATGTACGCACTGGCGCCGTGCTCCCGGCCCAGCCGGACCAGCCCGGCGTGCAGGTCCGCGTCGAGTTCGATCGCGAGGTGGCCGCCGGCGTGGGTGGGGCTCGCCGGGCGGGGGCGGTCGGCGGGCAGCCGGATCTGCTCCGGCAGCCCCGCCAGCGTCTCCTTCCAGTAGGCCGTCTGACGGGCGAACAGGCTGTCCTCGTCGGTGGATCCGCCCAGCAGCTCGTGCTGCCACAGGCTGTAGTCGGCGTACTGCACCGGCAGCGGCGCCCACTGCGGCTCCTCGCCCCGGCGGCGGGCCGCGTACGCGTCGGCCAGGTCGGCGGCCATCGGGCCGAGCGACCAGCCGTCACCGGCGATGTGGTGGATCACCAGCAGCAGCACGTGCTCGTCCGGCGCCGTCTCGAACAGTCCGGCGCGCAGCGGCGGTTCGGTCGCGAGGTCGAATCCCCGCGCCGCCTCCGCCGTCAGCAGCCCCGGCAGGTCCGCCTCGGCGGCCCGGGTGACGGGCAGCCGCGGCGCGGCGGCGCCGGCGTCCAGCACCACCTGGTGGGGCACTCCGTCGCTCTGGGGGTAGACCGTGCGCAGGCTCTCGTGCCGGGCGACGACGTCGCCGAGGGCCGCGTGCAGGGCGGCCCGGTCGAGCTCGCCCGACAGCCGCCAGGCCAGCGGCATGTTGTACACCGGGCCGGCGTCCTCCAGCTGGTGCAGGAACCACAGCCGCTGCTGCGCGAACGACAGCGGGACCACCTCGGGGCGCTCCGCGCGGCGCAGTGCGAGCCGCGCCCGGCCGGCGCCGCCGAGCCCGGCCGCGAGCCCGGCCACCGTCGGGGTCTCGAACAGGCTGCGCAGCTCCAGCTCGACCCCGAGGGTGGTGCGCGCCCGGGCGACCAGCCTGGTCGCGAGCAGCGAGTGCCCGCCGAGGTCGAAGAAGTCGTCGTCGACGCCGACCCGGGCCACGCCCAGCACCTCGGCGAACAGTTCGGCGAGGACGTGCTCCTGCGCGGTGCGCGGGGCCCGGCCGCCCCGTGCCGCGGTGTACACGGGCTCGGGCAGCGCCCGGCGGTCCAGCTTGCCGCTGACCGTCATCGGCAGGCTCTCCAGGGGGACGAACGCGGCCGGGACCATGTAGTCCGGCAGTCGCTCGCGCAGGTGTGCCCGCAGCGCCTCCGGCTGGAGTTCCGCCCCGGCGACGGGCACCGGGTAGGCGACCAGCCGGCGGTCCTCGGCCCGGGCCTGCCGGACGACCACGGCGGCCCGCGCGACCTGCGGGTGTTCCGCGAGTGCCGCCTCGATCTCACCGAGTTCGATCCGGAAGCCCCGGACCTTGACCTGGTCGTCGAGACGGCCGAGGAACTCCAGGTTGCCGGAGGCGTCCCAGCGCACCAGGTCCCCGGTGCGGTACATCCGGGATCCGCTCGGCCCGGACGGGTCGGCGACGAAGCGCGCGGCGGTCAGGGCATGCCGGTTCAGGTAGCCGCGGGCCAGGCCCGCACCGGCGATGTACAGCTCGCCCGGGACGCCCGCGGGCACCGGCTGCAGCCTGGCGTCGAGCACGTGCAGCCGGACGCCGGCGAGCGGCCGGCCGATCACCGGGCGCGGGCTCGAATCCAGCGGCGCGACGACCGAGTCCACCGTGCACTCGGACGGCCCGTAGTAGTTCAGCGAGACCAGGTCGTCGGCGGCGCGCAGCCGCTCCCACAGCTGCTCCGTCACGGCCTCCCCGCCCAGGCCGACCAGCGACGGACGCCACCGCGGGTGGTCCAACAGGCCGTGCGCGACGAGGACTTCCAGGTAGGACGGGGTGCCGCCGACCATGTCCAGACCGACCCGCGCGGCGTACGCGACGAAGGCGTCCGGGTCGGACCAGGTCTCCTCGTCCAGGACGTGCAGTTCGTGGCCGTCGTACAGGCCGAACAGCTGGTCGCAGGAGGCGTCGAACGACACGGACGTGGTCAGCCCCATCCGCACCCGCTCCCCCGTGCGGAACATCAGCGGACGCTGGTTGGCGAACAGGTTGGACAGGCCGCCGTGCGTCACCACGACGCCCTTGGGCCGTCCGGTGGAACCGGAGGTGTAGATGACGTACGCGGGGTGGCCGGGGTCGACGGCCACCGCCGGGTCCGTCGCCGGGCAGGCCGCCAGCAGGGCGGCCGTCTCCGGGGCGTCCGTGACCAGCCACCCGGCCGGGCCGTCCGGCAGCCCGCCGCGGGTGCGGGAGTCGGTCAGCACCAGGACCGGCCGGGCGTCGTCGAGCATGTGCCCGATCCGCGCGGCCGGGTACCCGGGATCGACCGGGAGGTACGCCGCGCCGGTCTTCAGCACCGCGAGGATCGCCACCACCAGCCCGGCCGAGCGCGGCAGCGCCACCGCCACCAGCTGCTCCGGCCCGGCCCCGCGCGCGATCAGCGCGTGCGCCAGCCGGTTCGCCCGCGCGTCCAGCTCCGCGTACGTCAGCGACGCCTCCGGCCCGACCACCGCGACGGCGTCCGGGGTCGCCCGCACCTGGGCGCGGAACAGCTCCGGCATGCCCGCGGTGAGGGCCCCGGCCGCCGGGCCGGTGCCCAGCGCCGTCAACTCGCCGCGCTCCTCGGCGGTGAGCAGGCCGAACCGGCTGAGCCGCCGCGCCGGGTCGGCGACCGCGGCGCGCAGCAGCCGCTCCCACCGTCCGATCATCGTCTCGATGGTGGCCCGGTCGTACAGGTCGCCGGCGTACTCGACGAAGACGTCGACCCCCTCCGGCGCGGGGGCGCCTCCCGGGCCGCCCGGCGTGGCGGGACCGTCCGGCGCGTGCCGCTCGGACACGGTGAAGATCAGGTCGAGCTTGGCGGTGGTCGACGCCGACGGCACGTCGTCGACGCGCAGGCCGGGCGGTGCGAACTCGGCCCGGGGGGCGTTCTGCAGCACCAGCATGACCTGGAACAGCGGGTGGTGCGCCAGCGACCGGGACGGGTTCAGGAGCTCGACCAGGTGCTCGAACGGGAGGTCCTGGTGGGCGTACCCGGCCAGCGCGGTGTCCCGGACCCTGCCCAGCAGTTCGGCGAAGGTCGGGTCGCCCGAGGTGTCGGTGCGGAACACCAGGGTGTTGACGAAGTAGCCGATCAGTTCGTCCTGCGCCTGGTCGGTCCGGCCCGCCACCGGGCTGCCGACCGGGATGTCCTCGCCCGCGCCGAGCTTGCTCAACAGCGCCGCCAGGCCTGCCTGGAGCACCATGAACAGACTGGTCCCGTGCCGGCGGGCGAGCTCGCGCAGCCCGCGGTGCAGTTCGGCGTCCAGCCCGGCGTGCACGGAGCCGCCCCGGTGCGAGGCGACCGCGGGGCGGGGTCGGTCGGTGGGCAGCTGGATCCGCTCCGGCAGGTCCGCCAACTGCCGGGTCCAGTAGGCCGCCTGGCGGGCGAACAGGCTGTCCTCGTCGGTGGACTCGCCCAGCAGCTCGTGCTGCCACAGGGTGTGGTCGGCGTACTGGACCGGCAGTTCCTCCCACCGGGGCTCCTCGCCCCGGCAGCGGGCCGCGTAGGCGGCGGTCAGTCCCTGCGCGAGCGGGCCCAGCGACCAGCCGTCGCCCGCGATGTGGTGGAGCACCAGCTGGAACACGTGGTCGTCCGGTGCCAGCTCGAACAGCCGGACCCGCAGCGGCACGTCGACCGCCAGGTCGAACGGACGGTCCTTCGCTTCCGCCAGGACGGCCGGCAGCCCGGCCTCGGTGGTCCGGCTCACCCGCAGCCGCGGGCTCCCCGCCACGACGTCCAGCACCCGCTGGTGCGGCACGCCGTCCACCGCCGGGAAGACGGTGCGCAGGCTCTCGTGCCGGGCCACCACGTCCGCCACGGCGGCCTCCAGGGCCCGCCGGTCCAGGCTCCCGGACAGCCGCCAGGCCAGGGCGATGTGGTAGTTCGCGCCGGCACCCTCCAGCTGGTGCAGGAACCACAGTCGCCGCTGGGCGAACGACAGCGGGACCACCTCGGGGCGCTCGCGCCGTGCCAGGGCGGCCTGCGCCGGCCCGGCGGCCACCAGGGTGGCGGCCAGGCCCGCCGGGGTCGGCGCCTCGAACAGGGTGCGCAGCGGCATCTCCACGCCGAGCGTCGCCCGGATCCGGGCGGCCAGGCGGGTGGCCAGCAGTGAGTGCCCGCCCAGGTCGAAGAAGCCATCGTCGACGCCGGCCGACGCCACGCCCAGGACCTCGGCGAACAGCTCGCAGAGGACCTGCTCCTGCGCGGTGCGCGGCGCGCGGCCGCCGACCGCGGGGGCGAGGTCGGGGGCGGGCAGGGCGCGGTGGTCGAGCTTGCCGTTGGCGGTCAGCGGCAGTGCGTCCAGCAGGACGAACGCGGACGGCACCAGGTGCTCCGGCAGCCGCTCGGCCAGGTACCCGCGCAGCTCGGCGGGGCGCGGCTCGGCGGGGCGCAGCTCGGCCGGGCGCGGCGCGGCTCCGGCGGCCGGCACCACGTAGGCGACCAGCCGGGTGTCGTCGGCGCGGTCCTGCCGGGCCAGTACGGCGACCTGGGCGACGCCGGGGTGCGCGGCCAGCGCCGCCTCGATCTCGCCGAGTTCGATCCGGAAGCCGCGCACCTTCACCTGCTGGTCGGCCCGGCCGACGTAGCGCAGGCCGCTGTCCGCCGCGCGGCGCACGACGTCGCCGCTGCGGTACATCCGGGAGCCGGCCGGCCCGAAGGGGTCGGCGACGAAGCGGCCGGCGGTCAGGCCGGGCCGGCCGAGGTAGCCGCGGGCCAGGCCGGGGCCGGCCACGTACAGCTCGCCGGCGACGCCCGGCGCCACCGGGCGCAGGCCGGCGTCGAGCACGTACGTCCGCAGGTCCGGCAGCGCCGTGCCGATCTGCCCGGCGGCGGTGCCGGAGCGGTCGAGCGCGGCGTGGGTGACGTGCACGGTGGTCTCGGTGATGCCGTACATGTTGACCAGCCGCGGCGTGTCCTCCGGGTGCCGCTCGTACCAGCTCGCCAGCCGGGCGTGCTCCAGCGCCTCGCCGCCGAACACCACGGTGCGCAGGGCGAGTTCGGGCTCCGCCTCCTGGTCCGCCTGCATCAGCTGGTAGAAGGCCGAGGGCGTCTGGTTGAGCACCGTCACCCGCTCGCGGGCGAGGAGTTCCAGGAACCGGCCGGGCGAACGGCTGGTCTCGTGGTCGACGACCACCAGCCGGCCGCCGTGCAGCAGCGCGCCCCACAGCTCCCACACCGAGAAGTCGAAGGCGTAGGAGTGGAAGAGCGTCCAGACGTCCTCGGTGGTGAAGCCGAACAGCTCGCGGGTGGTGTCGAACAGCCGCACCACGTTCCGGTGCGGGACGACGACGCCCTTGGGGTTGCCGGTGGAGCCGGAGGTGTGGATGACGTAGGCCGCCTGGGCGGGGTCGATCGCGACCCGGGGGTCGGTGTCCGGCTGTCCGGCGAGGTCGGCGGTGTCCAGCAGCAGCCGGTCCACGCCCTCCGCTCCGGGCAGCTCACCGGCCGCGCCGGTGGTCACCAGCAGTGCGGGCCGGCCGTCCTGGAGCAGGTAGGCGATCCGGGCCGCCGGGTACCGCGGGTCCACCGGGAGGTACGCGCCGCCGGCCTTCAGCACGGCGAGCACCGCCACGACCAGCTCGGCCGAGCGCGGCAGGGCCAGCGCGACCAGCTGCTCCGGGCCCACGCCCCGGTCGATCAGGGCGTGTGCGAGCCGGTTCGCGCGGGCGTTCAACTCGCCGTAGGTCAGGGTGACGTCGCCGTCCGTCAGGGCGACGGCGGCCGGGGTCGCCCGCACTCGCCGCTCGAACAGCGCGGTCAGGCCCTCCGCCGGCAGGGCCTCGCCCTGGTCCGTTCCGGCCGGGAGCAGCGCGCCGAGTTCCTCGGCGGACAGCACGTCGACCCGGCCGATCCGCCGGCCGGGGTCGGCGGCCACGGCGCGCAGCAGCCGCAGCCACCGCTCGACGATCCCGGCCGCGGTGGCCGCGTCGAACAGGTCCGTGCTGTACTCCAGCACGCCCGACAGGCCGTCCTCGCCGGGCTGTTCGGCCAGGACGAAGGTGAGGTCGCACTTGGCCGTCCCGGTGGGGACGAGGTCGGTCGCCACCCGCAGCCCCGGCAGGTCGAAGGTGCCGAGCGGCGCGTTCTGCAGGGCGAGCATGGTCTGGAACAGCGGGTGGTGCGCCAGTGTGCGGGTCGGGTTGAGCGCCTCCACCAGGTGCTCGAACGGCACGTCCTGGTGCGCGTACGCGGCCAGCGCGTCGGCGCGCACCCGGCCGAGGAGTTCGGTGAACGACGGGTCGCCGGAGAGGTCGGTGCGCAGCACCAGGGTGTTGACGAAGAAGCCGACCAGCTCGTCGACGGCCTCGTCGGTGCGCCCGGCGATCGGGGTGCCGATCGGGACATCGGTGCCGGCGCCGAGCTTGCCGAGCAGGGCGGCGAGTCCGGCCTGGAGCACCATGAAGAGGCTGGCCCCGCCGTCGCGGGCGAGTTCCCGCAGGCCCTGGTGCAGTTCGGCGTCGATCCGCACCGGCAGCTGGGCGCCCCGGTAGGACATCGCGGCCGGCCGGGGGCGGTCGAACGGCAGCTCGACCTGCTCGGGCAGGCCGGACAACTGCTCACGCCAGTAGGCGAGTTGGCCGGCCAGCAGGCTGTCCGGGTCCGAGCCGTCCCCCAGCAGCTCCCGCTGCCAGAGGGCGTAGTCGGCGTACTGGACGGGCAGCGGCGACCATTCCGGCTTCGCGCCCTCGGCGCGGGCCGCGTAGGCGGTCGTCAGGTCCCGCGAGAGCGGCCCCGTCGACCAGCCGTCACCGGCGATGTGGTGCACCACCAGCAGCAGCACGTGGTCCTCGGGCGCCAGGCGGAAGAGCTCGGCGTGCAGCGGCGGTTCCGCGGCGAGGTCGAACCCGTGCCGGGCCGCCTGCGCCAGCCGCTCCGGCAGTTCGCGTTCGGCGAGCTCGGTGACCCGCAGCCGCGGCCGGGCCTCGTCGGGGTTCAGCACCCGTTGGCACGGCACGCCGTCGACCGTCGGGACGACGGTGCGCAGGCTCTCGTGCCGCTCGACCAGGTCCGCCAGGGCGGTCGCCAGCGCCCGCTGGTCCAGGCTGCCGGACAGCCGCAGGGTCAGCGGGATGTTGTAGGTGGCGCTGGGGCCCTCCATGCGGTGCAGGAACCACAGCCGTCGCTGCGCGAAGGACAGCGGGACGGTCTCCGGCCGCTCGCGGCGCGCCAGCGCCGGGCGGGCCCGGCCCGCGACGTCCACCGCTGCCGCCAGTTCCGCCACCGTCGGCGCCTCGAACAGGTCGCCGAGCCGCAGCTCCACGCCGAGGACCGAGCGGACCCGGGCGACCAGCCGAGTGGCCAGCAGGGAGTGCCCGCCGAGGTCGAAGAAGCTGTCGTCCGGCCCGGGTTCGGAGACCCCGAGCACCTCGGCGAACAGCCCGACGAGCAGGTGCTCGGTCGCGCTGCGCGGCGCTCGGCCCGGCGCGGCGGACTGCCGCCCGGGCGCCGGCAGGGCCCGCCGGTCGAGCTTGCCGTTCGGGGTCAGCGGCAGCGCGTCCAGCAGCACGAGGTCCGACGGCACCAGGTGCCGGGGCAGCCGCTCGCGCAGGTGGTCGCGCAGGACGGCTTCGGTCACGGTGGTGCCGGGCTCGGCGACGGCGTAGGCCACCAGCCGGGGCTCGTCCTCGGTCCGCACCACGGCGGCGGTCCGGGTGACCAGCGGGTGCTCGGCGAGGACGGCCTCGATCTCGCCGAGCTCGACCCGGAAGCCGCGGATCTTCACCTGGTCGTCGAGACGGCCGAGGAACTCCAGGTTGCCGTCGGCGCCCCACCGGACCAGGTCCCCGGTGCGGTACATCCGGGATCCGCTCGGCCCGTACGGGTCGGCGACGAAGCGCGCGGCGGTCAGGGCGGGCCGGTTCAGGTAGCCGCGCGCGAGGCACGCGCCCGCGATGTACAGCTCCCCCGCCACGCCGGCCGGCAGCGGCCGCAGGGCGCCGTCGAGCACGTGCAGCCGGACGTTGGCGGCCGGTCGGCCGATCACCGGGCGCGGGCTCGAACCCACGGACGCGATCACCGGGTTGACGGTGCACTCGGACGGTCCGTAGAGGTTGAGGCAGGTCACCCCCTCGGCCGCGCGCAGCTGCTCCCACAGCTGCTCCGGGACGGCCTCGCCGCCCGCCGCGACCAGCGCCGGGCGCCAGTCCGGGTCACCCAGCAGCCCGTGGGCGACGAGGACGTGCAGGTAGGAGGGGGTGGCTTCGATGTAGTCCAGTCCGCAGCGCGCCGCGTAGCGGACGAAGGCGTCCGGGTCGGTCCAGGTCGCGTGCTCCAGGACGTGCAGCTCGTGGCCCGCGAACAGGGCGAGCAGCTGGTTCCACGACGCGTCGAAGGACACCGAGGTGGTCAGGGCCACCCGCAGCCGCTGCCGCTCCCCGAGCACCGACGCGAAGTGCACCTGCCGCAGCTCGGCGAGCAGGTCGAGCAGGCCGCCGTGGGTCGGTGTCACGCCCTTGGGCCGTCCGGTGGAGCCGGAGGTGTGGATGACGTACGCCGGGTGCCGCGGATCGACGGCGACCGCCGGGTCCGCCGCCGGACGGCCCGCCAGCAGGGCGGCCGTCTCCGGGTCGTCGAGCACCAGCCGGCCGACGGGAGCGCCGTCGGGCAGGCGGGCCCCGCTGCGGGAGTCGGTGACCACCAGGGCCGGCCGGGCGTCGTCGAGCAGGTACGCGATGCGGGCGGCCGGGTACTCGGGGTCGACCGGGAGGTACGCCGCGCCGGTCTTCAGCACCGCGAGGACGGCCACCACCAGCTCGGCCGAGCGCGGCAGCGCCACCGCCACCAGCTGCTCCGGCCCGGCGCCCCGCGCGATCAGCTCGTGCGCCAGCCGGTTGGCCCGCGCGTCCAGCTCCGCGTACGTCAGCGAGACCTCGCCGCACACCAGCGCGACGGCGTCCGGGGTCGCCCGCACGTGCTCCCGGAACAGCTCCGGCAGGCTCGCGGCCGGGGGCTGCGCCAACGGTCCGGTGCCGAGGGCCGTCAGCGCGCCGTGTTCCTCCGCGGTGAGCAGCCCGATCCGGCCCACCGGGGCGTCCGGGTCGCAGTCCGCGACGGTGTCGAACAGTGCGAGCAGGCGCTGCCGGTGGGCCGCGAGGTCGTCGTCGCCGTACGCCTCCGGCGAGCCGTGCAGCCGGAGCAGCGGCGGGTTGCCGTCCCGGTAGTCGAAGACCCAGACGGCGAGGTCGGTGGTCGAGCCGGACACGAAGTGGTGCACGTCGGCGGGGTGCCCGGCGAAGCTCGGCCTGGAGTTGAAGGCCATGATGTTGACGATCAGCGGGAACGCCGTCGCGATGCCGCCCGGGGCGCCGAGGTCGCGCAGCAGGTCCTCGCTGCGGTAGCGCTCGTGGGCGACGGCCGTCTCGACCTCCCGCGCCGCCTGGGCGACGAGGTCGCGCCAGGGCATGTCCGGTCGCACCGTCAGCCGCAGCGGCACCACGTTGGACACGGTGCCCGGTACGGCCCTGAGGTCCCGGTCGGCGCCGCGGCGCGCGGTGACGGGCATGGCGAGCACCACGTCCCGGTTGCCGGTCATCCGGTGGGCGTAGAGCGCCGTCGCCGCGATCACCAGCCGGGACCACCGGACGCCGGAACGGCCGGCCGCGGCCCGCAGGGCGTCCGGGCGGCGCAGTTCGCGCTCCTCGGCCAGGCGCAGCGCGCGGTGCGGGTCGGTCGCGGAGGTGTCGGTGAGCCGGGTCGGGGCGGGCAGGTCGGCGAAGCGCCCGGTCCAGTGGGCGCGGTCGGCGGCGAAGTCGGCGGACGCGCGGTAGGCGGCGTCGCTGTCGACGAGGTCCTGCAGCGAGCCGAACGGGCACGGCGGCACGGCGCCGTCCTCGGCGAGGGCCGAGTACACCTCGCCGACCCGCCGGCGGAGCATGGAGCTGCTGATCGCGTCCAGCACCACGTGGTGGTAGTTCAGGTACCAGAGGAACTCGGTCGGCGCGGCTTTGATCAGCGCGTGGCCGAACAGCGGGTCGCGGGCGAGGTCCAGCGGGCGCTGCAGGTCCCGTTCCATCCACTCGACGGCTGCCGTTCGGGGGTCGGGCTCCCCGCTGAGGTCGAGGTGCGCGGGCGCCCAGTCCCAGCTCTTCCGGAGGACCTGGCGCGGGCCCTCGCCGTCGTCGACGAAGGTCACGTGCAGGGCGTCGACCTCGTCGACGACCCGGCGCAGTGCGGTCTCGAACAGCTCCCGGTCGACCGGCCCGTGGATCTCCAGGCATTCGCCGACGCGGTAGCCCGGGATCGGTGTCCGGGAGCTCTGCTCGGCGAGCCAGATCTCGCGCTGGGCGGCTGTCAGGGGAAGGACGTCACCGTCGCGACGGGACATGGGGGTACCTCCGGGGATGTGGGCAGGCGTGGTGGCGGGGCACGCCGGACCGCGCCGACCGCGGTGTCGTCACGCGGTCGGCCGGCGGGCGGTCGCGGCGGCTGCGGTCAGGCGGCGAGTTCGCCGGCCTGGAGCTGCCAGAGGGATGCGTAGAGTCCGTGCCGGTCGAGCAGTTCGTCGTGGGTGCCCTGTTCGGCGACGACGCCGCCCTTGTCCATGACGTAGATCCGGTCGGCGTGGCGGACGGTGGAGAGCCGGTGGGCGATGACGACCATCGTCCGGTCGGCGGCGAAGCTGCGCAGCGTGCGCTGGATGGCGGCCTCGGTCTCGTTGTCCACGGCGGAGGTGGCCTCGTCGAGGACGACGACCGGCGGGTCCTTGAGGATCGCGCGGGCCAGGGCGATCCGCTGCCGCTGGCCGCCGGAGAGCGCGGCGCCGCGTTCGCCGATCAGGGTGTCGTAGCCGTCCGGCAGCGTCGCGATGAAGGTGTGTGCCTCGGCCATGGCGGCCGCCCGGAGCACGGCCTCGTCGGAGGCTCCGAAGCTGCCGTAGCGGATGTTGTCGGCGATGCTGCCGTCGAAGAGGAACGGGTCCTGGGCGACGAAGCCGATGGCGTGGCGCAGGTCGTGCCGCCGCAGGTCGCGGACGTCCTGTCCGTCGAGCCGGACGCTGCCGGATTCCGCGTCCTGGAAGCGCATCAGGAGTTTGGCGATCGTCGTCTTGCCGGAGCCGGTGGCGCCGACCAGGGCGGTCACCTGCCCGGCCGGGATGGTCAGCGAGAGGTCCTCCAGCGCCGCCGGCCGGCCGGGGTAGGCGAAGGTGACCGCGTCGAGGACGAGCTCGCCCCGCACCTCGGCGGGGTCGAGCGTGCCGTTGCTGCCGTCGGCCTCGACGGGCAGGCCGCGCAGCCGCTGGACCCGGTCGTAGGAGGCGAGGGTGCGCTGGTACTGGTCGACGATGCCGCCGAGCCGGCTCATCCGCATCAGCAGCATCTGGGGCAGCCCGATCAGCGGGCTGAACACCTCGAAGCGCAGGGTGCCGTCGAGCACCGACCGGCCGCCGATCAGCAGGGTGCCGGCCATCGACGCGGTGGTGCAGGCCCGGACGGTCTCGGCGTGGCGGAGTGTGCCCCGGTCGGTCCGGGTCCTGCTCTCCCGGGCCGCCGCGCTCAACTCGTCGACGCGTCCGGCCTCGTGGTCCTCGGTGCAGAAGCTCTTGACGGTGGCGCCGGCTTCCAGGGAGTTGATCACCTGGCTGCCCAGCCTGGCGCGGTGCTCGCCGGTGTCGGCGTAGTCGGCCGCGGCCCTGTCCTGGTGGTGCAGCGACAGCCAGGCGATGACCGGGATCGGCAGGAACGCGATCCAGGCGATCTGCGGCGCCAGCAGGAGGAACGCCGGTACCAGGAGGGCCAGGCTGGTGCCGAGTTGCAGCACGTCGTTGGCCGGGCCGGCGAAGAAGGCGCCGAGCTGGCCGACGTCGTCGGTGAGCGCCCCGGCGACCCGGGTGGTCCGCTCGCCCTCCAGGTGTCCCAGTTCGAGGTGCTGGACGTGCCGGTAGGTGCGGCTGCGCCAGTCGTGCTCGATGTCCTGGCCGAGCCGGCGCCACTGGAGGTTCGAGGCGTACGAGAGGCCCGCCACGGCGGCGCAGGCGGCGGCCACCAGCCCGGCCAGGCCCCAGAGTTGGGCGGACGCGGTGGTCAGGCCGAGGCTGACCAGGGGCGCCGCCTCGCCCTTGATGAGGACCAGTCCGGTCCAGCCGAGGAAGGTGCCGAGCGCCATCTCCGAGACCTGGCAGGAGACCGACAGCGCGGCGGCCCGGTAGAGGCGGGTGCGGTGCGGGCCGACGATCTCCAGCAGGGGGTGGCGCAGGGCGCCGGCGCCGACCGCGTCCCGGGACGCGTCGACCGTTCTGCGCCAGGCGTTCCGGAGGACGGCCGCGGTCGCGGCGGCCACCCCGCCCACCGCCACCAGCTGCCTGCTCAGTGCCGAGCCCTTGATCAGGGCGACTCCGGCCGCGACGCCGCCGCCGACAGCGAGCACGGGTCGCACGACCAGGCCCCGGTCCGTCCGCGGGGCCGGTGCGGCGGCGGGCCGGGCCGGTGCCGGGCGCCCTGCGCCGGTCGGGTCCGCCGCGACCAGGCTGACGGCTCTGCGGACGATCCGGCCGACGTCCGCGGCGCGCACCCGCGCATCGTGCCGGACGAGCAGCCCGCCGGTGACCGGGTTGGCCCGGGCCTCGGTGATCCCGGGGATGCGGCGCAGCACGGCGGCGAGGACCTCGGCCGTCCGGGGCCGTCCGAGCACCAGCTTGACGTCCCAGCGCTGGCGGCCCGGAATGACCGAGCGCGGGCTCGCGTCCAATTCCACGGAGCGGAATCCGGCTGCGGCACCCAGTAGCGATGGCATGTGTACGATCACCTGTTTGCGGAGGTCGCGGAAAATCGTCTCGGGCACGACGGATCACACGACGGATTGGGAATGTCGGGAAGCGAATGCGCTGCGGCCGGCGGGCCTGCAGTCGCCCGCCGCCGGGGCGCATTCCTTCGCAATCGATCGGAATGCGAGCCCGGCGGCGGGCCGGGTTGCGGACGGGCCGTCAGTGCGTCTTGCCGGCGCCCGCGGTCGCGCGGATCTTGGGGGCCCTGGGGTCCTCCTCCGCGGCCCGGCGGGCCCGCTCGGTGGCCTCGTCCTTCGCGTTGCTCGGGGCGGCGCCCTCGGCGGTGGTGCGCTGGCCGTCGGCCGGCCGGGGTCCGGCCTCACCGGCGGCGATCTGGGCCGCCATCATGTCGGCGGCCACCTCGGCCGCGAGGTCGTGGATGTTCTCCCCGGCCTCGTGCGCGGCCTTCTTCACCTCCATCGCGATGCCGACGGACGTCTTGACGACTCCTCGCACCAGCGGCTTGAGCAGACGCTTGGCCAGGGGCGCGACCACGAGGCCGATCAGGAAGGGCGGTACTACGGGCGGCATGATGCTCCATCCTCTCCACACACAGGTATGACTGGGACCCGGGCACTGCGGACACGGAGCAGCGCACAGCCGGGTGGACGGAAGCATTCCACCTCGGAATCCGGGATTCACCTACCGAATCGGTATTCCGGACACCGGCATGCGCCGCCCGATCTCGTGGCCACCGTAGTCGAACCATGTCCGCCGGAGCCAAGCGGGCTCCGCCGGTTCACTCTTGTGAGTGTTCATGGCTTGCACCCGCACCCTGAATGGCGGCGCGCCCTGCAGGACAAGAATGCATTGACCCGCTTTTCATATTCATTCGAAGTCACGTGGAAGGCCCAGTTCACGCGCCACCCTCCGCCGCAGTCCCGGGAACGGCAACGCCCCGCCTCCCAGTACCGCCTCGTGGAAGGCCCGCACGTCGAACCCGGCCCCCAGCTCCGCCTCGGCCCGCGCCCGGAGCCCGCCGAACTCCAGGAAGCCCGCCCGGTAGGAGAGCGCCTGACCGGGCAGGTCGGTCGAGTAGCGCAGCAGGTCGGAGGTGATCTGGCCGTCCGCCTCGGTGCAGTTGGCGCGCATGAACTCCCGCGCCTGCTCCAGGCCCATCGTCCCGAGGTTGAGCCCGGTGTCGACGACGAGTCGCTGGGCGGTGAACCGCTCCTGCGCCAGGCGCCCGTAGGCGTCCCACGGGTCCGCATAGAGACCCGCCTCCCAGCCGAGGCCCGCCGCGTACTCGGCCCAGCCCTCGTTGAAGGCACCGAACTCCGCCGCCTCGCGCCGCAGTTGCGGCAGCGAGCGGTCCTCGGCCTGCCGGGCGAGGTGGAAGTGGTGGCCCGGAGCCAGCTCGTGGAGGATCAGCGAGGCCGAGCCCAGCAGGGACCTGTGCTCCAGGTCGGAGCCGTTGTAGCGGTAGCGCCCGACCGGCTCGGCCGCCGTCGGAGCCTCGTAGTAGCCGAAGGTCATCCCCGGCTCCAGCGCCGGATCCAGCCGGGCCAGCCCGTACGGCGCCCGCGGCACGGTGGCGAACAGGCGCGGCAGCACCGGGGCCAGCCGGTCGAGGTGGCCCCGGTAGCGCGCCTCGACCTCCTCCGGCGTCCGGGCGTACAGCCGGGGCTCGGTCCGCAGCCGCTCGTGGAACTCGGCCTCCGAGCCGTGGAAACCCAGCGTCGCGCGGACCTCCCGCATCCGCTCGGCGAGTTCCCGGCACTGCTCGCGGCCGAGTTCGTGCAGCCGCTCGGGCGCGGTGTCGCCCCCGCTGTGGATCCGGGCGAAGTCCCGGTACGCCGCCTCGCCGTCCCGGTAGTGCGCCCAGCCGACGGCCCGCGGCGCCGCGCCCAGGTGGGCCGGTTCGTCGAGGAGGGCGAGCAGCCGGTCGAAGCCCGGCGTCAACTCGTCCTCGACCAGCCGCCGTACGCCGTCCCGGAGGCGCCCGCGCCCGGCCGGCCCCAGCCCGTCGAGCCGGTCCTCGGCCACCTCCACCCGGCCCGCCACCGACGTCCGCAGCCCGGCGAGGGTGGCGCGCGCTCCGGCCAGCGCCGGGGCGGGCACCCGGAAGCCGCGCGCCGCCTGACCCGCCACCTTGTCGCCGATCGAGCCGACCACCCCGGCCAGCTCCCGCACCAGCCCCACGTATCGCTCGACGTCCGACGGCTGGGCGAAGGACAGCGGGCGCAGCACCGCGTCGACGTACAGCGACAGCGGGAACAGCCGGTAGGGCGTGGCCGCGGACGTCAGCCAGTAGCTGCGGTGGGTGCGCAGCTCCTGATCGGCCAGCCCCGCCAGGAACGCGGCGGTGTCGGCGTCGGCACCGGACAGCCCCGCGCCGTCGAGCGCCCGCACCCGGCCCAGCACCTCCTCGGCGAACCGCGCCCGCTCATCCGCCTCGGCCGGGGAGGCCCTGGGCAGCGTCTCGACCGGGAGTCCCTGGCGGACCCTCAGCAGCGGATCGCGCTCCGACAGGAAGCCCCAGTAGCGGTCCGTCAGTCGGTGGACCTCCCGGCCCGGTTCGTTCGCACTCGTGCTCATGCGGCCATCCTGGCGACGGCCGGCCGCCGAGCGCCCCCGCTCCGGGACGCACGGACGTGACACCCCTCGAAAGGGTGAATCACGATCCCCTCCCCGGCCGCCGCCCACGGCTCCCGGCCGGGCCGACAGGCGGCTCCGGGCGTTCGAACATGACTGCGGCGCCGGTCAGTTGAACCGTCACGGCGAGGACCCGGTGGCACCATGGCCGCCATGCCCCGACGCACTCCGCCGGTCGCGCCGGCGGCCGCCCTCACCGCCGCGGCCGTCGCGCTGGCCGGCTGCGGAGGCGCCGCCCGGTCCTCGACGAGCACCCCGCTCGTCGACCACGGGACCGTCCGGATCGCCGAGTCCAGCGAGACGCCGAGCTTCGACCCGTACTCCACCTTCGGCGCCGGTCAGGCCCGCTACGCCTACGACTCGCTGGTCGACGTCGCCCCCGACGGCACCGTCGTTTCCGGACTCGCCTCCTCCTGGCAGGCCACCACCACCGCGGCCACCTTCACCCTCCGCCCGGGCGTCACCTGCTCCGACGGCACCCCGCTCACCGCCTCCGCCGTGGTCCGGGCGCTGACGTACGCGGGCGACCCGGCCCGCCGGCTGGCCGGCGCCCGGACCGTCCTGCCGAACGTCCCGTTCACCGCGGACGCCGACGACCGGGCCGGCACGGTGTCGGTCACCACCGCCGCGCCCTTCCCGTTCCTGACCCGCACTCTCGGGCTGCTGCCGATCGTCTGCCCCGCCGGCCTCGACCGGCCCGAGACGCTGGAGCGCACCACCCAGGGCACCGGCCCGTACGTGCTCACCCGCTACTCCCCCGGCGGGCCCTACGAGTTCACCGTCCGCGAGGGCTACACCTGGGGCCCCGGCGGGGCGACCACCGCCGCACCCGGCCTGCCGGCCCGGATCGTCCTGTCCGTGGTGCCCCAGGCCTCCACCACCGCGAACCTGCTGCTCACCGGAGGCCTCGACATCGCGAACGTCACCGGGCCCGACCGCGCCCGGCTCACCGGGCACGGCCTGGCCGCCGAGGACGTGGCGACGGTGGTCGGGCTGACCTTCTTCAACCAGCGCCCCGGCCGCCCCCTCGCCGACCCGGCGCTGCGCCGCGCCCTGGTGTCCGCCCTCGACCGCCAGGGGCTCGCCAACGTCGCCGTCGGCGGCACCGGCCACCCGGCCCGCGACTTCGGCGCCGTGGGCGCCGTCTGCCACGCCGACCTCGCCACCGCCAACCTGCCCGGGCAGGACGCCCCCGCGGCCCTGCGCGCCGCCGGCTGGACCCGCACCGGCGACGGCCCGCTCGGCAAGGACGGCCGGCCGCTGAGGCTGCGCCTGATCACCAGCCCGGACCTCGGCCCGACCCTGCCGCCCGCCGCCGAACTGATGGCCCGGACCTGGACGGCGCTCGGCGCGGACGTCGAACTGGTCACCGAGAGCCTGCCCGCCCTCGTCAACGCCATGTACCGGACCGGCGACTTCGACGTCGTGGTCGGCAGCACCCCGGGCTTCACCCTGCCGGTCGGCTTCGTCCCGTTCTTCTCCGGCCCCACCCCCGCCCAGGGCCTGAACTTCGCCGGGGTCGCCGACCCCGAGTACGACGCCCTGGTCTCCCAGGCCCTCCGGGAACCGGACACCGAGGGCTGCGGCACCTGGAACCGGGCCGCCGCCGCGCTCTTCCGCTCGGCCGCCGCCCTGCCGATCGCGGACGGCCGGAGCACCGTGTACGGCTACCGCACCACCTTCGCCACCACCTTCGGCGGCCGGCTCGTCCCCACCAGCATCCGCCTCCACCGATGACCCGGGGGCCCACCGTGTTGTCCCTGCCCGACCTGCTGCGACACCCGTGGACGGCGTTCCTCGGCCGCCGCGCCGCCCGGCTGCTGCTCTCCCTCGCCGTCGTGCTCACCGCGTCCTTCGCGATGGTCCGCCTCGTCCCGGGCGACCCGGTCCGCGCCGCCCTCGGCGTCGACGCCGCCCCCGACCTGGTCGCCGCCCGCCGGCACGAACTGGGCCTCGACGTGCCCTTCCTCGACCAGTACCGGCACTACCTCGACGGCCTGCTGCACGGGGACCTCGGGACCTCCCTGGTCACCGGCACCCCGGTCGCGGAGCTGGTCCGCACCCGGCTGCCGGCCACCCTGGAGATCGCCGCCCTGGCCTTCCTGGTCACCCTCGCCGTCGCCCTGCCCGGCGGACTGCTCGCCGCCGTCCGCACCCGGGACGGCCGCCACCCGCGCAGCGAGCTGACGTTCACCGTGGTCACCGCCGGCCTGGCCGGAGTGCCGGACTTCGTGCTGGCCGCCGGACTCACCGCGCTGCTGGCCGTCGGCCTGCGACTGCTGCCGGTGGCCGGCACGGCGGGAGCCGAGTCCCTCGTCCTGCCGGTCCTGGCGCTCTCCCTCGCGCCGACGGCCGTCCTGCTGCGCATCGTCCGGGTCGAGGCGCTGAAGGTGCTGGGCGAGGACTACCTGCGCACCGCCCGGAGCAAGCGGCTGTCCCCCGCCCGCCGCTACCTGCGGCACGCCGCGCCCAACACGGCCACCGCCGCGCTCACCGTCGCCGGGAGCCTGCTGCCCGGCATGATCGCCGGTACCGTCCTGGTCGAGAAGGTGTTCGCCTGGCCGGGCATCGGATCGGCGATGGCCCAGTCCGTGGTGGCCCAGGACTACCCGGTGATCCAGGCGATGGTGCTGGTCCTGGGCACCGCCGTGCTGCTCTCCGGCCTCCTGGTCGACGTGCTGCTGGCCGTGCTGGACCCTCGTTCGACGATCCGGGAGAGCTGAGATGCCCCGTCCCACCAGGCACCCCCGCTCGCCGATGGCCTGGATCTCGGCGGTCATGCTGACGTCGCTGCTCGTCCTCGCCGTGGCCGCACCGCTCGTGTGGGGCACCGCGGCCGACCGCCCCGACCCCTTCGCGGTGCTCCAGGGCCCGTCCGCGGCCCACCCGTTCGGCACCGACAACCTCGGCCGGGACGTGCTCGCCCGGGTCCTGACCGCCACCCGGCCCTCCCTGCTGCCGGCCCTCGCCGCCACGGTGCTCGGCGCCACCGGCGGCGTCCTGCTCGGCGCGGCCACCGCCGTGGTCGGCCCGCGCGCCCGCCGGCTGCTCGCCGGCCTGATCACCCTGCTGCTCGCCTTCCCCGCGCTGCTGGTCGCGATGTTCCTCGCGGTGGTGTTCGGCGCGGGCGCCGGCGGGGCGGTGCTCGCGCTCGCCGTCGCCGGCGTCCCCGGCTTCGCCCGGCTCTCCCAGACCCTCGCCGCCGCCGTGGCCGGCACCGACCACCTGGCCGCGGCCCGGGTCCTCGGCCTGCGCCGGCACCGGCTGCTGTGGCGGCACGTCCTGCCCAACATCGCCGAGCCGCTGCTGCTGGCCGCCACCACGGCCGCGGGCACGGCCCTGGTCGCGCTCTCCGGGCTGAGCTTCCTCGGTCTGGGCGTCCAGCCGCCCGACTACGACTGGGGGCAGCTGCTCAACCAGGGCCTCGACCGCATCTACGCCGACCCGCTGCCCGCGC
Source organism: Kitasatospora sp. NPDC096140 (assembly GCF_040303045.1). Lineage (NCBI taxonomy): Bacteria > Bacillati > Actinomycetota > Actinomycetes > Kitasatosporales > Streptomycetaceae > Kitasatospora > Kitasatospora sp. NPDC096140. Next base: position 7,232 of record NZ_JBEOUW010000040.1, on the reverse strand, counting down.
TCGCCCCCGGCCTGGCCGTCCTCTACGCGGCCCTGACCTTCCAGCTGCTCGGCGAGGTCCTGGCCCGTCGCGTCGCCGGGCGCGATCCGGCACCCCGGACCCCCGCGCCACCGCCCGCCCCGAGCGGGCCGGCCGAGGAGGGCCTGGTGCTCCAGGTCGAGGACCTCAGCGTCGAACTCCCCACCCCGGACGGCACGATCCGGCCGGTGCGCGGTGTGAGCCTCGCCCTGCGCCCGGGCGAGATCGTCGGGCTCGTCGGCGAGTCGGGCTCCGGCAAGTCGCTGACCGCACTCGCCGTCGCCGACCTGCTCCCCGAACGGGCCCGGGTCACCCGGCGGACCCTGCGCCTGCTCGGCGCCGACCTCGCCACCATGACCCCGAAACAGCGCGACCGGCACCTCGCGACCGCCCTGGCGACGGTCTTCCAGAACCCGGCCTCCGCGCTCAACCCGTCCCTGCGGATCTCCACCCAGCTCACCGAAGCCGTCCGGGCCCACCGCGGCGCGAGCCGCGCCCGGGCCGAGGCCGAGGCCGCCGAGGCGCTGCGCCGGGTGGCCCTTCCCCCCGCGCTGCTGCGCTCGCGCCCGCACCAGCTCTCCGGCGGCCAGCGCCAGCGCGTGATGATCGCCGCCGGGCTGATGGTGCGGCCGGCCCTCGTCATCGCCGACGAGCCGACCACCGCGCTCGACGTCACCGTGCAGCGGCAGATCACCCGCCTGCTCGGCGACCTCCGGCGGGACACCGCCACCGCGATCCTGTTCATCAGCCATGACATCGCGCTGGTCGGCGGCTTCTGCGACCGCGTCCTGGTGATGTACGCGGGCAGCGTCGTCGAGTCCCTGCCCGCCGACCGCCTCGCCGACGGCACCCGGCACCCGTACACCCGCGCACTGGTCGCCTCGGTGCCGGACCTCACCGCCGACCGCGACCGGCCGCTGCCGACGGTCGAGGGCGCGCCACCCGACCCGCTCGCCACCGCGCCGGGCTGCGCGTTCGAGCCCCGCTGCCCGCGCCGCCGGGACCACTGCGCCGAGCAGGCCCCGCCGCTGGGGGACCTCGACGCGGTCCACCGGGTGGCCTGCTGGTACCCGGTGGCGGCGGAGGTGGTGGTGTCATGACCGAACTCCGGGTCTGCGACCTCACCGTCCGCCACCGCGGACCGCGCGGCCCGGTCGCCGCCGTCGACGGGGTCTCGCTGGAGATCCCGCCGGGCACCTCGCTCGGCCTGGTGGGCGAGTCCGGCTCGGGGAAGTCGAGCCTGGCCCGCGCGATCGTCGGGCTGACCCCCGTGCACGGGGGCCGGATCCTGCTGGACGACCGGGAGGTCCGGGTCCGTACGATCGGCGACCGCCGCCGCCTCGGCCGGCTGGTCCAGATCGTCCTCCAGGACCCGGACACCGCGCTGGACCCCCGGATGACCGTCCGCCGGACCCTGCTCGAAGCGGCCACCGCGTTCCGCCGGCTCGACCGGCGGGCCCGTGCCGAGCGCGTCCCCGCCCTGCTCGAACTCGTCGGCCTGGACCCCCGGTTCGCGGACCGCCTGCCCCGGCAGCTGTCCGGCGGCCAGCGCCAGCGGGTCGCCGTCGCCCGCGCCCTGGCCGTCGAACCCGGCCTGCTGATCGCCGACGAGATCACCTCCGCGCTCGACGTCTCGGTGCAGGCCGCCGTGCTCAACACCATCCGCGACCTCCAGCGGCGGCTCGGCCTGTCCATGCTGTTCATCGGCCACAACCTGCCGGCGGTCTGCCACGTCTCCGACGCGGTGGCCGTCATGCGGCACGGCCGGATCGTGGAGACCGCCCCCACCGCGGCCGTCCTGCGCGCCCCGCAGCACCCGTACACCCGGGAACTGCTCGCCGCCGTACCGAGCCTGCGCACGCCCCCACCCGAGGAGAGGCTCCCATGACCCCCAGGCACCCGGACGCGGTGGTCGTCGGAGCCGGCGTGATCGGCGCGGCCGTCGCCCTCGAACTCGCCCGCGCCGGACGCCGGGTGGTCGTCGTGGACAAGGCGGGCGCCGCCGGGCACGGCTCCACCAGCGCCTCCAGTGCGATCATCCGCTTCAACTACTCCACCTTCGACGGCGTCGCCACGGCCTGGGAGGCCCGGCACCTCTGGACGTCCTGGCCCGACCACCTCCGGCTCACCCACCGCCACCCGCTCGCCGCCTTCCACCGCACCGGCGCCGTCGTGCTCGACTCCCCCGGCGCCGCGCCGGCCGAGGTGGCCGCCCTGTTCGACCGCGTCGGCGTCCCGTACGAGCGATGGGACACCCCGACCCTGCGCGAACGCCTCCCGGGGATCGACCCCGGCCGGTACTGGCCGCCGAAGCCGGTGGAGGACGACGCCTTCTTCGACGGGCCGGCCGGCGAACTCGGCGCCCTGTTCACCCCGGACGCCGGGTTCGTCGACGACCCGCAGCTCGCCGCCCGGAACCTCGCCGACGCGGCAGCCGAACGGGGCGCGCGCTTCCTGTTCCACCACACCGTGACGGCCGTCGACCGGCACGCGGACCGGGTGGCGGGCGTCCGGCTCGCCGACGGCACGCGGATCGCCGCGCCGGTCGTGGTCAACGCCGCCGGCCCCTGGTCGGGCGGCCTCAACCGGCTGGCCGGCGTCGGCCACGACTTCACGATCCGCGTACGGCCCCTGCGTGAGGAGGTCCACCAGGTCCCCCTGCCCACCGGCCACACCGCCGTGCCGGTCGTCGCCGACCTCGACCTCGGCACCTACCTGCGGTCGGCCCCGGGCGGACACCTCCTGGTCGGCGGGACGGAACCGGACTGCGACCCGCACGAGTGGATCGACGACCCGGACGCGGCCGACCCCCGCCCCACCGCCCGCCGCTTCCGCACCCAGGTGACCCGGGCCGCCCGGCGCCTCCCCGCGATCGGCGTCCCCAACCGGCCGCTCGGGGTCGCGGGGGTGTACGACGTCGCCGACGACTGGACGCCGATCTACGACCGCACCGCCCTCGACGGCTACTACGTCGCCATGGGCACCAGCGGCAACCAGTTCAAGAACGCCCCGCTGGTGGGCCGCTTCCTCGCCGCCCTGATCGACTCGGTCGAAGCCGGCCACGACCACGACGGCGACCCGCTCCGGTACCGCTGCGAGCACACCGGCAACGTCGTGGACCTGGGCGCCTTCTCCCGCCGGCGCCCGCCCCGGGCGGACCCGGCGCGGACCGTCATGGGCTGACCACCCGCAGCTCCTGCACCAGGCCCGCGACCACGTCGACCACGAACCCGGGCGCCTCGTGCGGGAAGTCGTGTCCCGTCCCCGCCGGGGTGTGCACCAGCCGTGACGCCGTCGACGCCGCCAGGTACCGCGTCCGGCTCCGGAGGTAGAAGCGGCGGATCCGCTCGGCCTCGACCGCGTCCCGGGCCCCGGCCAGCACCGCCTCGCCGCCGATGAGGTCCCGGGGTATCACCAGCACCAGCGGCAGGTCCCCGAGGTCCCCGTCGTACACCACGGTGTCCCAGCCCACCCGCGCCAGCCCGGACGCCGACAGCTCGGCGAAGACCGACGCGGCGGCGCAGCCCTGCCCGGCCCGGCCCTCGGGACTGCGGTGGGCGCCGAACAGCTGCCGCACCGCCGCCCGCACGAAGCCGCGACGCATCCCGGCGAGCTGCCGGCTCGGCGGCGCGAAGGCGATGACCTCCAGCGGTGTCGGATCCAGCAGGACGAGCCCGGCCACCAGCTCCGGCCGGCGCCTGGCCACGTTCGCGACCAGCAAGCCGCCGAAGGAATGGCCGACGAACACGAACGGCGGCCGTTCCCCCGCCCCCTGCAGCGCCGCCACCAACTCCTCCGCCTCGCCCGCCGTCGTCCGCGGGAACGGCCCGACATCGCTCCAGCCCGTTCCGAGGCGGTCGACCAGCACCGAGCGGGCCCGGGCCGACAGCATCGTGTGCAGCTCCCGGAAGTCCGCACCGGGGGCGTGCCCGCCGGGCACCCAGACCACCGTCGGCCCGCCCGCGGCCTCCCCCTCGGCGAGGAGGTGCATCCGGTGACCGCCCACGTCGACCAGCCGCCCCGGCGGCGGATTCGCCCGCGCCTCCCGGGCCACCAGTACCAGGTGCCGCACGGCTCCCACCGCCAGCAGCACACCGGCGGCCGTCACCAGGCCGCCGAGCACCACCGCCCACGCCGACCCCACACCGAGCAGAACGCCACCCACCGCCACCACCAGCACCGCGACCGGCACACCCAGCCAGTCCCGGCTCAGTAACGCGAGCAAGGAGTCCGTGACCCGTCCGTCCCGGCGCATCGGTCCTCCGCAAGGGCTCGAAAACCGATCTCTGCCAGAGTCATTCCCCCATCCACCAGGCCCGACGCCGGACCGCCCCACGGAATCGTCCGGAACCGTCCCGCGGAATCGACCGGAACCGCCGGAATCGACCGCCCCGCACCCGACCGGCGGCCCGGGGTCACCGCAACGCCCCCGGGTGCCGTGTCACCCCGCCGGCCCGACCTTCCACGGACGGGTGAAATCCCGGCCGACAGCTCGCCCACCGGCCGCCGCGAACGCCAGCATGGCCCGCATGACCACCACGAACACCCCAGCCGAGCGGGCCGCCCAGGCCCGGGCGGCCGAAGCCCAGCTCGCCGCCGACGGAATCGACGGGGTGGTGTTCGGCTGGGTCGACAACGCCGGGCTCACCCGGGTGAAGTCCGTCCCGCTCGCCCAGCTCGAACACGCCGCCGAGTACGGCGTCGGCGCCGTGCCGTGCTTCGACGTCGCCCTGGTGGACGACACCTTCACCACCGCGCCTTCGAGCACCGGCCCGGTGGGCGACCTGCGGCTCGTCCCCGACCTCGACCGGCTCACCCCGCTCGCCGCCCAGCCCGGCTGGGCCTGGGCCCCGGCCGACCGCTACACCCAGGACGGCACCCCGCACCCCGGCTGCCAGCGCCACTTCGCCCGCCGGGTCACCGAGGCCGTCGAGCAGCGCGGGCTCGCGGTCCGGGCCGGGATCGAGATCGAGTGGGTGGTGGCCGACGCCGCCGGGGCACCCGCCACGGTCGCGCCCGCGTACGGGATGACCCGCTTCATCGAGCACTCCGACTACCTGCGCGAGGTGCTGCGGGCCCTCACCGCCCAGGGACTGGCCGTCCTCCAGATCCACCCCGAGTACGCCGCCGGGCAGTTCGAGGTCTCCGTCGCCGCCGAGGGGCCGGTCGAGGCGGCCGACACCACGATGCTGGTGCGCCACACCATCCGGGCCGTCTCCGCCCGGCACGGCCTGCGGGTCTCGTACGCCCCCGTCTTCACCGAGGGCTCGGTCGGCAACGGCGGCCACCTGCATCTCAGCCTCTGGCGCGAGGGCCGGAACCTCGCGCACGGCGGCCCCGGCCGCCACGGGCTGCACCCCGAGGCGGAGCACTTCCTCGCGGGCGTGCTGGCCGAGCTGCCCGCCCTGCTCGCCCTCGGCGCGCCCGGCGTCGCCTCCTACCTGCGGCTGGTGCCCTGCCACTTCGCCGGGGCCTACCGCTGCTGGGGCCTGGAGAACCGTGAGGCGGCGCTGCGCCTGATCGCCGGCTCCGCCGCCCGGCAGGCCAACGCCGAACTCAAGTGCTTCGACGCCGCCGCCAACCCGTACCTGACGGTCGGCGGTGTGCTGGCCGCCGGACTCGCCGGCCTCGACGCCGGCCTTCCCCTCCCGCCCGAGACCCTGCGCGACCCCGCCGTCCTCGCCGACGCCGAGCGCCTCCCGGCGAGCCTGCCGGAGGCGATCGACGCGTACGAGAAGTCCGCACTGCTGCGACAGGCGCTCGGCCCGGAGCTCTACGAGACCGTGCTGGCCGTCCGGCGCGCGGAGGCGGAGGCGTTCGCGATGCACACGGACGCCGACGTCATCGAGGCCGTCCGCTGGCGCTACTGACGAGCGCCGGTTCCGCACCGTCGTTTCCCGGGCGATGAGCCGGTCGAGGACCGGCTCATCGCCTTCGCGCATCGCTGAGCCCGGCAGGCCGCCGTGCGTCCGCCTCAGCCCACCTCGGCCCTGGGCGAGGGCCCGGGGGTCGGGACGGCAACGGCAGACTCCAGCGGCATCGTCATGTAGACGGCCTCGTCGCCGTAGCTTGCGGGCAGGTCGGTCTCGGGCCGGGCGCGGTAGCCCAGTGGAGTCCACAGGACGTGCGAGCCGCGGACGGCGACCAGTGAGAGGGTCCGGTAGCCGGCCGCCCTGGCGGTGGCCTCCAGGTGGCGCAGCATGCGGTGGGCGTGGCCGTGGCCGCGGAGGTTTTCGGCGATGACGAGGTCGTGGGCGTGCATGTTGGTGGTGGGTGGCTGTTCGGCGCTGGTGGTGTTTTCGGTGTGGTGGAGGTCGGGGCAGTGGTGGAGGGGGTAGGGCAGGGCGAGGAGGTAGCCGCCGACGTGGCCTGCGTGGTCGAGGACGAAGCAGGTGGAGGGTGAGGTGCGGTGTCGGGACTGGAGTGCGTCGCGGCCTTCGGACAGGCCGCTGGTGGCGTAGGCGTGTTCTTCGAGTGCGACGACGGTGTCCCAGTCGTCGGCGCGCAGGAGTCGGATCCGGGGGTCGGTCATGCGGGGTCTCCGTTCGGGGTCCGGGCGCCGCCGATGCTGGTGTGGGGTAGGGGGGTGAAGCCGTTGAAGCCCTGGGTGGTGTAGGCGGTGGCGTAGGCGCCGCAGGAGTGGATCCAGACGGGGTCGCCGGAGGCGACGGCGTGGGGGACGCGGACGGGGGCGCCGTCGCGGGTGTAGGCGTCGTCGCTGTCGCAGGTGGGGCCGGCGACGACGGCGTTGACGAACTGGCCGCCGGGGTGGCCGGGGAACTCCAGGCGGTACTGGAGCTGGTCCATCTCGTAGAGGCCGTTGAACTTGCCGCAGCTGAGGTAGAGCCAGTCCTCGCGGGTGCCGTCGAGGCGGTGGCGGGTGGTGAGGCGGGCGACGTGGGCGCGGATGGCGCCGTGGTCGGCGACCAGGTGGCGTCCGGGTTCGACGAGGAACTCCAGTGGTCCGGCGTTGACGGCGCGCAGCCGGTCGGTGCCTTCGCGGATGACGGTGAACATCTTGTCGAGTGGGGGGTCGAGGGGGTTGCCGTGGCGGTCGAGGACGCCGAGGGCGGGTAGTCCGCCGCCGAGGTTGATGCGCCGGGGGGTGATGCCGCGCCGGTTGAGGGCTTCCAGGACGGCGGCGAGGGAGTCCAGGGCGGCGCTCCAGGCTTCGGCGGTCATCTGCTGGGAGCCGACGTGGACGGACAGGCCGG
>NZ_JBEOUW010000039.1:0-89746 GCF_040303045.1 Kitasatospora sp. NPDC096140 | reverse complement strand
CGGGGTAATCGACCCCCGGGCTCCCGCCCGCGGCACTGCGCGTCGGGCTCCCGCCCGCCGGGCCGCGTCGTCACGGCGCGTCGGGCGCGGCGCCCACGCTGACCAGCCCCGTCTCGTACGCCGCGACCACCACCTGTGCCCGGTCCCGCAGGCCCAGCTTGCCGAGGATCCGGGCCACGTGCGTCTTCACCGTCGCCTCCGACAGCTGCAGCCCGGCGGCGAGTTCGGCGTTGCTGAGGCCGCGCGCCAGCAGCGTCATCACCTCCAGCTCGCGCGGGGTGAGCGTGCCCAGCTCGCGGTGCGGCGCCGCGGTGGCGGCGCCGGCGTCCGGACGGGCGAAGCGCTCGACCAGCCGCCGGGTGATGGCGGGGGCGAGCAGCGCGTCCCCGGTGCGCACCAGCCGGACGGCGGCGGCCAGGTGCTCCGGGGTGACGTCCTTGAGCAGGAAGCCGCTCGCCCCGGCGGCCATCGCCGCGTAGACGTAGTGGTCGAGGTCGAAGGTGGTCAGCATGATGATCCGCGGCGGCTCCTGCGCCGGGGCGGCGAGGATCCGGCGGGTGGCCTCCAGGCCGTCCAGACCGGGCATCCGGATGTCCATCAGGACCACGTCGGGCGCGGTCCGGCGGACGGCCGCGACGGCCTGCTCGCCGTCCTCGGCCTCCGCGACCACGTCGATCCCCTCGGACTCCAGGATCAGCCGGAACCCGGTGCGGACCAGGGCCTGGTCGTCGGCGACCACCACCCGCAGCGGCTGCGCGCTCATGAACTCTCCAAGGGGATCAGGGCCGTGACGCGGTAGCCGCCGCGCGGCCGGGGGCCGGTCTGCAGGGTGCCGCCGTAGACGGCGAGGCGTTCGCGCAGGCCGAGCAGGCCGCGCCCGTTGCCGGCGGAGGCGGCGCCGGTGGGGCGGCCGCCGGTGTCGGTGACCTGCACCGTCAGGTGGTCCGGGGCGTACTCGACGGCGACCGAGGCGTCGGCGCCGCCCGCGTGCTTGACGGTGTTGGTCAGGGCCTCCTGGACGACCCGGTAGGCCGCCAGTTCGATCCCGGGCGGGATGGCCCGGCGCTCGCCGGTGACGGTCAGCTCGACGGGCAGTCCGGCCTGCCGGACGCCGTCGACCAGGGCGTCCAGCCGGTCGAGGCCCGGCTGGGGGGCGAGGTCGGCGTCGGCGGCGGGATCGTCGCCGGCCGCCGAGTCGATGGTCAACAGGCCCATGACGTGCCGCAGTTCGGTCATCGCCGCGCGTCCGCCGGACTCCACGGCGGCCATCGCCTCGCGCGCCTTGTCCGGGGCGGTGTCCAGGATCTTGCGGGCGGCTCCGGCCTGGATCGTCATCATGCTCACGTTGTGGGTGACGACATCGTGCAACTCCCGCGCGATGCGGGCCCGTTCCAGTTCCACCGCGCGTCGCAGCGCGGCCAGCTGCTCGCCCTCCAGCGCGGAGAGCCGCTCCCGCCCCTCGTCCACCCGGTGGCGCCACATCCGCAGTTCGTAGGCGACCGCGAACACCGGCACCAGCACCAGGACGGCGATCACCCCGTTGGGGAAGTGCGGCAGCTTGGCGTCGTCGAAGAGCAGCACCAGCGCGGCGGTCGCGACCGGGAGGCTGAGCAGCACGGCCGGCGGACGGCGCTCGTACGCGGCCACGCTGTAGGCCGCGACGATCACCGCCACGCCCGTCGAGTACGCGATGTCCTGCGACTGGTGACGGACCAGCAGCGCGGTCGGCAGCACCGTCCAGAGCACAGCCAGCGGGAAGCGCCGGCGCAGCACCAGCGGCAGCGGCACCAGCGGGACCAGCAGCAACAGCCCGGTCACCGTGGTCACCTGCGGGTTGTCCGCGATGGTGGCGTAGCGACCGCTGCTGATGGCGAGGAAGAGGGCCAGGGCGACGTCGAAGGCCTGGCCGCGCCGGGTCGGCCGGGGCGGCGGGGCGCCGCCCGGGCCGTCGGCCGGGCGGAGCGCCGCGCGCAGCCGCCGCACCGTCGGATGGTTGATCACCGGGACATTGTGCGGGCCGGGGGCCGCCCGGCACAGCCCCGCGGGCGGCGGTGACCGGTACACCCGGCGACTACGTCGCAGGGATGACGCCGCCGCCGATCCGCCGGACGCGGTACGGGAGTTGCCGCGGGCGGCGGACGCGACCGGGCGCCGCCCGTCCGTACCGTCGTGCCGACCACCAGGCACGACGTACGAGGAGCGGGGATGAGCGGAGTCCGAGGAGTGACCGGACCGGGGCCGGGCGGCGGCCCGGTGATCGAGCTGAACGGGGTGAGCCGCCACTACGCGGGAGCCCGGGCGGCGCTGGACGGAGTCACGCTGAGCGTGCGGGCAGGGGAGTCGGTGGCCGTGCTCGGGCCGTCCGGGAGCGGGAAGTCCACGCTGCTGAACCTGGTGGCCGGACTGGACCGGCCGAGCGCCGGGACGGTCACCGTGGCCGGGGTCCGCGTCGACCGGCTGGGCGAGGCGGCCTCGGCCCGCTACCGGCGCGCCACCGTCGGCATGGTGTTCCAGTTCTTCAACCTGCTGGACGACCTCACCGTCACCGACAACGTGGTGCTCGCCGGTGAACTGGCCGGCGTGCCGCGCGCCGAGGCCCGGCGCCGGGCCGGCGAGCTGCTGGAGTCGCTCGGCATCGACCGGCACGCCCGCGCCCACCCGGGCCGGCTCTCCGGCGGTGAGCGCCAACGCGTCGCGGTGGCCAGGGCGTTGATGAACCGGCCGACGCTGCTGCTCGCCGACGAGCCGACCGGTGCGCTGGACTCGGCTTCGGGCGAGGACGTCAAGGAGCTGTTCCGGGACCTGCACCAGGAGGGCCAGACCGTCCTGCTCGTCACCCACGATCTGGGCCTGGCCGAGGACTGCGCGACCCGCACGGTCCGGATGTGCGACGGCCGGGTCGAGGCGGACTCGGCGGTGACGGCGTGACCGCGCTCGGAGGGGTCGTGCGTGCCGGAGTCCGCAGGCGCCGGACCCAGTCGGTCGCGGTCGGGCTGGCCGCGATGGTGGCGACCACCTGTTCCGTCCTCGGCGGCTCGCTGCTGGTCGCCTCCCAGGCCCCCTTTGACCGGGCCTTCGACCGTCAGCACGGCGCCCATCTCACCGCGCGCTTCGACGGCACCAGGACGGACGCCGGGCAGCTCGCCGCCGCCGCGCACGCCGCCGGGGTGACGGTCGCCGCCGGGCCGTTCCGCACCCTCACCGTCGACCCCGAACCCGGCCCGGGGTCGAGCGTCCCGCCCGGGGTGACCATGGCGCCGATGACCGTCACGGGTCGCGCCTCCGCCACCGCGGACGTCGACAACGTGGAGATCCTGCAAGGCAGTTGGCCGAAGCGGTCGGGTGAGGTGGTGATCGACTCCGGGTACGGGAACCAGGGGGTGGACATCGGCGGCACGCTGCGCCTGCCCGGCCTGCCGGGAACACCGACGCTGAAGGTCGTCGGACTCGCCCGGTCCGTCAGCCGCACCTCCGACGCCTGGGTGACCCCCGACGCCGTCGCCGCCCTCACCGCGCCCGGCAGCACCCCCGGCTACGAACTGCTCTGCCGCTTCGCCCGGGCCGGCACCACCGGCGAGATGGCCGCCGACCGGGCCGCCGTGACCGCCGCCGCGCCCGCCGACTCGCTCACCGGCGCGCAGTCCTGGCTCACCGCCAAGCAGGGCTCCGACCGCAACACCGCGCTGTTCCTGCCCTTCATGGTCTCCTTCGGCCTGCTCGGCCTGGCGATGTCGGTGCTGGTGGCGGGCAACGTGGTGGCCGGCGCGGTCGGCACCGCGACCCGGCGGATCGGCGTCCTCAAGGCGCTCGGCTGCACCCCCGCCCAGGTGGTGCGGGCCTACGTCGCCCAGGCGCTGATCCCGGCCACGGCGGGCACCCTGCTCGGCGTGGCCGCCGGAAACCTGCTGACCGTCCCGGTGCTCGCCACCACCGGGCAGCTCTACGGCACCACCACCTCCGGCCTCGACCCCTGGGTCGACGCCGCGGTCGCGGGCGGCACCCTCGCCGCCGTCGCGCTGGTCGCCTGGGCCGCCGCCGCCCGCGCCGGACGGCTGCGCACGGTGGACGCACTCGCGGTCGGCCGCACGGCGGGCGGCACCCGGCGGGACGCCCTCGCCGCCCGCGCCGCCGCGCTGGCCGCCCGGCTGCCGTTGCCCCGGCCGCTGAGCCTCGGCCTCGCCCAGCCCTTCGCCCGCCCCGCCCGGGCCGCCGGAATGCTCGCGGCGGTGCTGTTCGGCACGACGGCGGCGGTCTTCGCGGTGGGCATGGGCGGGACGATGACCTGGGTGCAGCAGGCGAAGAACCACGACATCGCCGACATCCGGGTGCACCCCGAGCGGCCCGACGTCCCGGCCGCGGCCCGGTCGGCCCCCGCGGCCGGTCCGGCCGCGGCCGATCCGGCCGCCGTCACCGCCGCCCTGACGGCCCAGCCGGGCACCGCGAGCCACTACGGCGCCGGCGTCGAGGACGTCACCGTGCCCGGGGTCGCCGGGAACACGACCGTGACCGCCTTCGCCGGCGACAGCAGCGGGGCCGGCTACCGGATGGTGTCAGGCCGTTGGTACCGGGGCCCGGGCGAGGCCGTCGCACCCGCCACCTTCCTGACCGAGGCCTCGGCGAAGATCGGCGACCCGGTGACCTTCACGACCCACGGCCGGGCGGTCACCGTCCGGATCGTCGGCGAGGTCTTCGACCCCCACGTGCAGACCAACGAGCTGTTCACCGACGCCGCCACCTTTCCCTCCGGGACGGACCCGAAGCCGGACGTCTGGTTCGTCACGCTGAAGCCCGGCACCGACCGCGTCGCCTACGCCACCGCCGTCGGCGCCGCGCTCGCCCCGGTCCACATGATCGCCGAGGCCGACGTGCCGCGCGGCTCCAGCGACATGATCCTCACGATGCGATCCCTCACCGCGACACTGACCGCACTGCTGGTCGCGGTCGCCGGGCTCGGCGTGTTCAACACCGTCGTCCTGGAAGCCCGGGACCGCCGGCGGGACACGGGCGTCACCAAGGCGATCGGCATGACCCCGGCGCAGACCGTGGGCGTGGTGCTCGCCCCGGTGCTCCTGGTCGGCGTCGTCGGCGGCGCGATCGGCCTGCCCGCCGGCCTCCTGCTGCACCGGGTCACGGTGCCCGCGATGGGCCACTCCGCCGGGCTGAACTTCCCGGACGCGGCACTGGACGTCCTCGGCACCCCGGTGCTGGTGCTGCTCGGGCTGGGCGGCGTACTCATCGCGGCGCTCGGCGCACTGCTCCCGGCCGTGCGGGCGGCCCGGGCGAGGACGGTGGATGCCCTGCGGGCGGAGTGACGGAGGGCGGCGGGGGTCCGGCGGGCGGGCGGTGGGCGGGCGGTGGGCTCCGGGCGGTGGGTGGCGCGGTCAGGCCTGGCCGGGCCTCCATCGTGACCCTGGGTGCAGGGCGCTGCCACAGGAAGGATGCGTTCAAACCTCGGCCGGGGTTCACACCGTCGTAGTCGTCCGGCTTTCGGACAGGTGTGCGGCGGCCTGGGGGGCCCGGGCGCGCGAACGGGCCGGACGTGGCCTGGGGGAAAGGGGAGGAGAGCACCAGGTGGACGCTATTTCGATCCTGGCCGAAATCGGAACCGGCGATGCGTCGGCCCTGGTGTGACGGGTGGGCCGCTGTCAGGATCCCGACCCGGCACACCCCGTGCCAGACCGACCGCTTGGAGGAGGCACCATGCAGCCCACGGCTGAGCAGGTTCGCGCGCTCAAGGACGAGGACTTCCGGCTCACCCTCGGTCAGGGCCACCAGGTCCACCCGGCCGGCGAGCCGACGGACGAGCTCTACGTCACCGCCGCCGTGCAGGCGAGCACCTGCGGCGGCTGGTCGAGCTGCGGGCACGTCTGCAGCTTCTGACACCGGGGCCGACGCGGCCGCCGGTCGCACCGGCGGTCCGCGCCGGCCCGTGCCGCCCCCCCCCGGAGGCGGCCGTCCACCAGCGCAGCGCAGCGCAATGCAGCGCCGGGCAGTCCAGAGCAGAGAGGCGGCACCGCCCCGTGGCCGACGCGTCCGAACTCCTCCGGGCTGCCGCCCGAGCCGTCCCGCTGTCCGCCCGCGGCCCGGTGCCGGCGTGCGACGCCCCCGGACGGGAGGCCGTCGAACGCGCCGCCCGGAAGCTGGAACGCTGGCGGGCCCAGGCGCCGTTCGACCGGGACGGCTGGTTCGAGCGCCGCCTCGCCGCCGACGGCCTCGACCCGGAGGCCCTGCGCGCTCTCCTGACCGAGCACCCGGACGCGCTCGCCGGGCGCCTCGGGGTGCCCCCGTGGGCCGAGCGGCTCGCCGCCGCGTTCCACCGCCAGGCCCCCGCCGCCGCTCCGGATGGTCAAGCCGCCCCGGCGGTACCGGAGGCCCCGGTCGTACCGGACGTCCCGGCCGTCCCCGAGGACCACGCCTTCGCCCGGCTCGTCGCCCCCCTGCTCGCCGACGCCGGTGACCGGCTGCGCACCGGGATCGCCGCGCTGGACGCCCCCGCGCTCGGCACCCCCGAGGAGCTGGCCGCGCTCGCCCTCCCCGCGCTCACCGCGACCGTCCACGGCATGGCCACCCGGACCGTCATCACCGAACTCCATGTCGCCCGCCTCACCGGCGAGTTGACCGGCGACACCCCCGAACTGCGCTACCGCGACTTCCTCGACCGGCTCACCCGCCCCGAGCGGGCCCTGCACCTCCTGTCCGAGTACCCGGTCCTGGCGTTCCGCCTCGTCACCGCCGCCGAACAGTGGACGGACACCACCCTCACCCTGTTCCGCCGGCTCGCCGCCGACCTGCCCGCCCTCACCGCCACCTTCGCGGACGGCCGCCCGCTCGGCCGGCTCACCGCACTCACCACCGGTCTCGGCGACCCGCACCGGGGCGGCGCCACGGTCGGCTCCCTGCGCTTCGAGCACGACGTCCGGATCGTCCACAAGCCGCGCCCGTTCGGCGCCGAGACGCACTTCCAGCACCTCCTGCGGTGGCTCAACCCCCGGCTGCGGCTGCCCCTGCGCGACCTCGCCCACCTGCCCGGCGACGGTTACGGCTGGGTCGCCCACGTCACCGCCGAACCGGCGCGTGACGACACCGAGTTGAGCGACTTCTACCACCGGGCCGGAACCCTCGCGGCGCTGATGTACGTCCTGGACGCGGTCGACTGCCACGCCCAGAACCTGCTCGCCGTCCGCGACCAGCCCGTCCTCATCGACCTGGAGGCACTCCTCCACCCCGACCTGCACGAGCCGGCCAAGGACCTCTCCGAGTCCGAGCGCCTCGCCCGCCACCGGGCCCGGCACTCCGTCCTGCGCTCCGGCCTGCTCCCCGAACGCATGTGGGACGAGGGCAACGGCGGCACCGACCTCTCCGCCCTCGGCTGGGACCCGGCCAGCCTCCCGCCCCGGCCCGCCCCCGTCCTCGTCGGCCAGGGCACGGACGAACTGCGCCTGGAGTACCGGAGGCTGCCCGTCGAAGCGCCCGGAAGCCGCCCGGTCCCCGCCGGGCAGCCGCTGCGACTCGCCGACCACCTCGACGCCCTGGAAGCCGGATTCACCGAGGCCTACCGGCTGCTGGCCGCCGACAAGGACCGGCTCCGCACGCTGCTCCGGGCGTTCGCGGGGGACGAGACCCGGCTGCTGCGCCGCGACACCTTCGAGTACCGCAGCCTCCTCAACACCGCCTGCCACCCCGACCTGCTGCGCGACGCCCTCGACCAGGACCGCCACCTCGACCGGCTCTGGGCACTCGCCGCCTGGGAGGAGCACACCCTCGCCTTCGTCGCCCACGAACGCGCCGACCTGTGGCGCGGCGACGTGCCCGTCTTCACCGTCCGCCCGGACGGCGTCGACGCCCGCTCCGCCACCGGCGCCGTCATCCCCGGTGTCACCGACCGGCCGGCCCTGGACCTCGCGCTCGCCAAGGCGGACGGCCTCGGCGAGGAGGACCTCGCGCACCAACTCCAGCTCCTGCGCCTGTCGGTGACGACGGCCGACGGCGCGCGCGAGCCACGCCGGACGATCACCGCCGAGGCGCGCGACCTGCCCGCCGACGTGCGCGACCTACCCGCCGAGGACGGCGATCCCGGCGCGGCGCAAGCGCTCGCCGACCGCGCCGTCGCCAAGGCCGTCGAGGCCGGCGAGCACCTGCTCCGCGAGGCCCACCGGGGCAGCGCCGACCTCGCCTGGTCCGGCCCCAACTGGACGCCGCCCGGCCGCTGGGCCCCCGCCGAACTCGGTCCGGACCTCTACAGCGGCACGGCGGGCATTACGCTCTTCCTGCACCAGCTCGCCGTCGTCACCGGGGACCGCTCGCACGCTGAGGCCGCCCGCGCCGCCGAACTGACACTACGTCAGCAGATCCGCCGCCGGGTCGACCGGCTCGGCGGCGGGCTCGCCGGGACGGGCGGCGTGCTCTACGCCCTCGCACAGTTCGCCGCCCACCATCCCGACGCCGAACTCGACGACCTGGCCCGGCTGGTGATCGGCCGGATCGCCACCACCGCACCCGAGGACACCCTCCACGACCTGCTCTCCGGCAACGCGGGCACCATCGGCGGCCTGCTCGCCTGGGAGGCCGTCCGGCCTGGCCCGGCCGTCACCGCCGCCCTGGCCGCCTGCGCCGAACGCCTGGCCGGGGCCGCCTCCCCGCACCCCGACGGCGGCGTCGGCTGGCTCCCCGCCTCCCTCGCCGGGGCCGCCGACCGGCCCCTGGCCGGATTCGCCCACGGCGGCTCCGGCATCGCCTGGGCCCTCGCCCGCGCCGGCCACCGCCTCGGCGACCCGGCGCTGCCCGAACTCGCCCTCGCCGGCCTCGACTACGAGCGCACCCTGTTCGACCCGTCCGCCGCCAACTGGCGCGACGTCCGCGAGGACGACGGCCCGGACGGCCCCTCCTTCCCCGCCCTCTGGTGCCACGGCGCCTCCGGGATCGCCCTGGCCCGGGTCGAACTCGCCGAACTCCTGCCGGACCGGGCGGAGTCGCTGCGCAAGGAGCGGGACACCGCACTCGACACGGTGCGCCGCGAGGGCTTCGGCCTCAACTTCTCGCTCTGCCACGGCGACCTCGGCAACCTGGAGACCCTCCACCTCGCCGGCGCCCCCTGGCACGCCCGGGCCCGCACCACCCTGGCCGCCCTCGACACCCGCGGCTGGCTCTGCGGGCTCCCGCACGGCGTCCACAGCCCGTCCCTCATGGTCGGCCTCGCCGGCATCGGTCACGGCCTCCTCCGCCTCGCCGCCCCGGCCCGCGTGCCGTCCCTCCTCGCCCTCCACCCGCCGGTGGCTCCCTGACCCACGGGTCGGAACCCCTGGGGTCGGTCGAAGACCGGTCCGAGGTCCGGCGGGAGGTGTGCGACGACCAGGGCGACGGCCGCCTCCGGGCCGTCCGGAGTGCCGAGCACGTCGAGGCTGTACGGGCGCGGACGCGGTAGGTGCCGTTCCCCAGGGGGTCGGTGAACGGGACCCCCTCGGTCACCCACGGGAACGTCGTCGACAGGCTGAAGCCCAGGGTGTGGTGGCTCGTGAAGGGGTACGGCGGCGTCGACCCTGCTGAAGCTGCTCTCCGGCCTCTACCTGTCGCAGTCCGGCCGGATCACCTGGGACGGCGTGCCGGTGGAGGAACCGGACACCGACGGCACGTGGTCCCGGGTGGCCAGGGTGCCGCAGGAGTTCGCGCGCTGGCCGTTGGGCGCCGCGGAGAACGTCCACCTCGGCCATCTCACCGACGAGCTGATGGCGGACGTCGAACGGGCGGCGGCGCGGACCGGCTTCGACGAGGTCGGGCCGGCTCGCCGCACTCACCACGGGTCCCGGCGCCCAGGCGGTCCGTCTCCCCGGTGGCTCGTCTCCCCGGCGGTCCGGGGTCAGTCGGCGGCGCGTGCCGCGTCGCGCAGCCGGCGCCAGGTGCGGCCCACCGGGCCCGGCCCGCCGCGTCCGGCGCCGGGCCCGCCGTCGTGCCAGGCCCGGGCCGCCCCGGCGAAGGTCTCCGGCGCCGTCCCGGTGACGGAGTCCCTCCGCGCGGCCGGTTCCGCCGGCACGCCCGGTGCGGTCGGCACCGCCGGTTGCGCGGAGGAGGGCCGCGCCGCCCGGGCGGCGCGCAGCAGGTCCCCCGGTTCGAGGGCGTCGAGCCGCGTCCTGGCATGGCCGATCAGGGTGGCGCAGGCGTCGCCGATCGCGGCCTGGCCGAGCGGTCGGGCCGGGAGGTCCAGCCCCTCGGCGAGCCGGCCCGCGAGGGCCGTCCGCAGGTCGTCCAGGGAGAGGTCGCGGACGGTCAGCGACAGGTGGGCGGACAGCCCGCCGGCGCCCACCGCGCGGTGGGCGAAGCCGCGCGGGACGTAGAGCACTTCGCCGGGTTCGAGGACGTGGCGCAGGCGTTGCGGCGAGTGCTCGTCGTCCGGGAGTTCTCCCAGGGACCAGTCCGGCGCCGCCGGCGCGTCGTGGACGTACCAGGTCTTGCGTCCGGCGCTCTGGAGGACGAACACGTCGGCGTCGTCGCGGTGCACCGCGAGGCCCTGGGCGCCGGCGGGGGTGACGAAGAAGAACGCCTCCACGCGCCGGTCGAGTTCCTCCGACAGCCGGGCCACCAGCTCACCGGTCGGGCGGTGCCACTGGTCGACGCACCGCAGCAGCAGTGTCGCGCCGGCGCGCAGGCGGGCGAGGACCTTCGCCCGGTCGGCGAAGCCTTCGTACGTCACGCCGTTGACCACGCGCGGGGTGGTGAAGGCCCCGGCCGGGACGGTGATTTTGTCGGAGCGCACCATCTCCAGGTACGGGGTGCGCAGCAGCCCTCCATCGAAGGCGGCGTCCAACGCGTCGAGGCCGAACGGCGGGGCGGGGGCCTGTGGGGTGAAGACCGCGGGCTCGCGCTGCCACCGGTGGTCGGCGAAGCTCTCGACGTCACCGACCCAGTGGGCCAGCGTGGGCGATTCCATGGTGTGTCCCGTGGTGTCAGGGGGGTTCGGTCGGCGGTCGGCGGTTTCCGGCCCGGGGCCGCCGGGTCAGGCCGCCGTCGCCGCGTCGAACCGCACGGAGAGCAGGGAGCGCAGGGGGACGGGGGCGTCCCGGTGCGGTCCCCGGATGACCAGGCCGTTGTCGAAGGCGACGGTCAGCAGGCGTTCGGCCAGCGGGACGACCAGGTGCTTGGCCCAGCAGCGCGCGCCCTCGAACCCGAACGGCATGAAGCCGGGCGTCTTCTCGGGGTCCGCCACCCCGGTCCAGCGTTCGGGCCGGAACTCCATCGGGTCGGACCAGTGCTCCGGGTGGCGGTGCATCAGGAGCGGGAACAGCGCGATGTCGTCCCCGGGGCCGATCTCGGGGTGCATCGCGGTGTAGGCCTCCCCGCCCTTGCGCCACAGCATCCACGCGGGTGGGAGCAGCCGCAGGGTCTCCCACAGGGCGGCGGTGAGGTCGGAGGGGGCCGCGTCCCGTTCCCCGCCCTGCTGCTCCTGCCGCAGCAGCCACACGGCGTTGCCGGCCAGTGCGGCCACGCCGTCGCAGAGGGTGGCCGTCGCCCGCCGGTACATCGCGACGGCCTGCTTGCGGTCCAGGGGGTCGGAGGCTCCGCGGATCAGTTCGGCCAGGGCGGTCGACGTTCCGGCGGCCCCGGGGCCCGGCCAGGCGGTGACGGCGCGGTCGACGATCCGGGAGAGCGCGTCGGAGCGGGTGACGCCGCGTCTGGACAGCAGGGAGACCGGCAGCGGGTCGGACCCGAAGAGCCAGCGGCGCAGGTAGGAGGTGGACGCGTAGGGCCAGGCGCCGGCGAGTCCGCGGGCCGGGGGCGGCGGTGTCCGGATGCCGGCCATGACGTCCTGTCCGAGCGCGCGGATCGTCCGGGTCGCGCTGTCGTGGGGGATGTCGGCGCCCGCGGCCGGCTTGTAGACCGAGCGCTCGTCGGACCGCACGGGACGCGCCGCGACGATTTCGGCCAGGAGCCGGCAGTCGGCGACGCCCACCGTGGCCGGGTCGATCCGGAATACCTTTTCGGTCCGGTCCAGTAGGTCGCGGATTCTCGGGGCATAAACCAGGGAATGGTCGCGCGCGGCGGTCGGCGCCATTTCTTTCACGAGTTCCCTGCCTTTGTCGGAATATCGGAATTTCGGTGGCGCGTCTTCGCGCCGCGTCGTCGGGCGGGGGGCGCGGCTCGGCCGCGCCGCGTCCCCGCCGCCCGGCGGTGGTACGTCAGATGACGTGCAGGATCCAGGCGTTGGCGGCGAGGTCCTCGTCCTTCTTGAACTTCTTGACGATCGCCTTGATCATCTTCATGGCTGTCTCCGTTCTGTGGCGGTGGGCGGGACACATCGGGCGCGACACGGGACGCGCCCCGGCCGGGCGGCGGATACGGAATTCCGTCGAAGGATTCCGAACGCCCCGTCCGTTCTTGGACCATAACCGACCGTCCGACGTTCCGACACCCCTTTGACAGTCGCTATTCGAATCCTCGCGCAATGTTGACGGCCATTCGAAGGGCAAATTGTTATAACCCTGATCCGGAACGTCCGCGGGTGGGGGGAAGATGACGGTATGGAGCCGAGGACCGGGGCCATCGGCCTGCCCGTCCGCGCGCCGCCCGCGGGCCGCCGTCCGCCCGCCGCTGGTCGTCCGGTCGGCGGCCCGGGCGGGGACGGCGCGCGGACGGGAACGGCGGAGGGCCCCGCGTCGCCGCGGGGCCCTCCGGTGCGTGCAGGAGCGGTCAGTTGTAGGTCGTGGTGACGGTGACGCCGCCGAAGCCCTGCTGGCCGTAGAGGCTGAAGTACACCCAGCCGGACGGCGGGTTGGTGATGGTGAGGGTCTCGCCGTTGCCGCTGTTGGTGGACTTGGCCTGGTACGAGCCGGTGGTGGCCCAGGCGCCGCCGTTGTAGTAGAGGTCGGCGTTGCCGGTGCCGCCGCTGGTGGTGATGGTCAGCTGCTGCACGCCGGCCGGGAGGTAGAGGAAGCTGTAGCTGTAGTTCCCGGTGGTGGCGGCCGCGCCGTCGCGGCGGCAGTTCTTGTCGAACTGCCGGCTGTCGGCGGCGGTGCACAGCGGAGCCTGGGAGGCGGGCAGCGAACCGCAGTTGTCGGCGGCGCACTGCTTGAGCCAGGCGGCGAAGTCGGCGTCGTAGGCGGTGCCGATGGTGGACTTCAGCAGGGTGCGGGCGCCGTTCCAGTCGCCGACGCGGTACTTGGCGAGCAGCGCGTCGACGTCCTGCGGGTGCGACTGGAGCATGTAGCGGACGGCCAGGTAGCCCCAGTTGTAGATCCGGGTGGAGTCCGCGTTGGCGTAGGTGCTGTCGAACAGGGTGCTCAGCGCGTAGGTGCCCTTGCCGGCCTGGGCGACCGCGTCGTCGTAGTGGACGCCCCGGTAGCTGTAGGAGATGTACTCGGCGAGGCCCTCGACCCACCAGATGGTCGGGGTGGTCATCCCGGCGTCGAAGTCGCCGTAGAAGTCGTAGCGGCCGTCGAGGTAGTGGGTGTACTCGTGGTTGAGGTTCCAGATCTGGAACTGGGGGCGCAGCCAGGAGGCCTCGTGGGCGATGAAGCGGGCCTGGTTGCCGGCCTTGGCCGGGTCGCCCTCCTCGTACATGCCGCCGTTGTCGACGGCGATCTTGTACATCTCCCAGGCGTAGAGGCTGTAGTTGTAGTAGTCGTCGAAGACGACGACCTCCAGGCTGGTGTTGTTGTCGTTGGCGACCGGGCCGCCGTCCTTGACCACCTTGTGGAAGTAGGCGTCCTGGTTGACCAGGCTGGTGCAGGTGTCGGCGAGCTGCTGCGCGGTCATGTCCTGGGCGCGGATGCGCAGGTTGGCGTTGCAGGTGTGGTCGACGGTGAGCACCAGCGGGACGAGCTTGGCCGGGACGTCACAGGTGCCGTAGTAGGAGCAGTTGCCACTGTCCTTGTTCTCCGCGAACCAGAGCAGGTTCATGGTGAGCGGTCCGGTGTTGCCGACCAGCGGGTAGCGGTTGACCAGGTCCTTGACGATCGGGCGGCCCTGGGCGCGCAGCGCGTCCTTGGCGACCAGGTTGCCGATCTGGATGCCGATCGAGGTGACCGGGTCGGAGCCGGTCAGCTGGGAGGCGTTGCGGGTGACGAAGCCCGCCATGCTGGTGGCGAAGGAGGGGTCGGCCTGCAGGGCGCCGACGAAGTCGGGCAGGTCGAAGCCGCGCTCGATGACGGTCTCGGTGTTGGCGACGGCGGCGGCCATGGAGCCGGTCCAGGCGCTGGAGTAGCCGTCCAGCAGGCGCTTGACGACGCCGGTGTAGCGGGCGTTCTCCTGGGCGCTGTCGATCAGGGTGACGGCTTCGGCGAGGGTGGCGCCGTTGGCCTCGGTGACGTCCTTGCTGTGCGGGGCGGCGAAGAAGCCGTCCAGCGCGCCGCGGACGGCGGTCTGCAGGGCGGTGCCGTACGGGCCGACGACGTCCTTGTTGTTCCACTGGACGTAGTAGCCGGCGCGCAGGAAGAGCACCAGCTGGCCGGCCGAGGTGGAGTCGTCGCCGGGGTAGGCGGCGGAGGCGTCGCGCAGGGCGTTGGCGACGCTGACCATCTGGGCCTCGTTGAACGCGGCCCTGGCGTTGTCGCCGGTCAGGGTGAACAGCGTGTTGACGCAGTCGAGGCCGGCGGCCTTGACCTGCTGGACCAGCGCGGCACCGGAGTTGCCGGTGAACGCGGACACGTCGCAGGCGTTGGCGGCGAGCTGCCGGGGCGCCTTGGTGTTCGTGCCGATGGTGCTGCCCGCCGTCGGGGCGGTGGCCTTGGCCCGCGCGTCCGAGGCGAGCGGCCGGGCGTCCCTGGGGGTGTCGGGCGACTTGGGCACGGGGATGGCGTGCGGCGCGGCGGGCTTGGCGGTGGGCGCGGTCGGCTTGCCCTGGGGAGTGGGGGCGGGCGCCGCGTGGGCCTGCGGTGCGAAGAGTCCGAGCGCGAGGAAGAAGGCGGCGCCGAGCGCAGGGAGTCTGCGCGCGTTCGCCTTCGCTATCCGGAAGGGACGCATGTGTGGGGGCCTCCGGGGCCGGTGGTGGCCGTGGTTGGGGACACGGCCGCTCCAATGTGTGACATGTAAAATGGCACACGGGTGGCGGCTGCGGGAAGCCCCGGGAGCGGAAAAGTTGTCAGACCCTGACGGGAAGCCCCCGATCGAGCGTCAAAGCCGAGGAATAAGCAGGAGCCCATGGTTCGTTCCTGCAAGTCATACGCAATAGTGTTGTCCCGGCACGATCAGCATCGCTCAACCCGCCGAAAGGGGCCGTGTCCTGATGGGCACCTACACGCTTCCCGACCTTCCGTACGACTACTCCGCGCTTGAGCGGGCGATGTCGGCCGAGATCCTGGAGCTGCACCACTCCAAGCACCACGCCGCCTACGTCAAGGGCGCCAACGACACCCTCGACCAGCTCGCCGAGGCGCGCGACAAGGACCAGTTCGGCGGCCTGGTCGGCCTTCAGAAGACCTTCGCCTTCCACCTGTCCGGCCACGTGCTGCACTCGCTGTTCTGGCAGAACCTCTCCCCGGAGGGCGGCGACCGCCCCGAGGGCGAGCTGGCCGACGCCATCACCGAGCACTTCGGCAGCTTCGAGGCCTTCAGGAAGCAGCTCACCACCGCCACCACCGGCGTCCAGGGCTCCGGCTGGGGCATCCTCTCCTGGGAGCCGCTCGGCAAGCGCCTGATCGTCGAGCAGGTCTACGACCACCACGGCAACGTCGGCCAGAACACCACGCCGCTGCTGGCCTTCGACGCCTGGGAGCACGCCTACTACCTGCAGTACCGCAACGTCCGCCCGGACTACGTCACCCGCCTGTGGGACGTCGTCAACTGGCAGGACGTCTCGGCCCGTTTCGCGGCCGTCACGGGCGCCTGACCTCGTTCGGGTGACGGGGAGGGCCCCGGACCGGTCGGGCGGTCCGGGGCCCTCCCTTCCCCTTCCGCTGCCCCTGTCCCTGCCTCGTTGCCGTCGCCTGGGCCGGGCCCGGGGCCGGGCCTCCTGAGGGCGGTCGACGATCAAGCCTTCACCTGCGATGACGGGGGATTTCGGGAACCCGTTCGACGGGGTTCACGTCATGAACCTCGGAGAGACCGCAGACAGGTGGGGGGCAGTCAGCCGATGGACCGCAAAGCACGGATGAAGGACCTGGCCGGCAGTCGGGTGGCGCTCGCGGTGGCGGCCGTCGCCCTGGCGGCGGGCGCCTGGGGGGTCGCCACCCTCGCCGGGCCGGACGGCGTCCCCCGGCAGGACATCGCACAGGAGCAGGGCACGTCCGCCGACGGCAGCGGCGGGGACGGCGCCAAGGGCGGCGACGGCGGCACGCAGCAGGGCAGCGGGATACCCGACGGCATCGCCCACGCCTCCGAGAGCGGGGGCAACGCCGTCAACATCACCATCGACGACGGCCCCGATCCGACCTGGACGCCGAAGGTCCTCGACGTCCTCAAGCGGCACGGCGTGAAGGCGACGTTCTGCATGATCGGACCGCAGGCCAAGGCCCACCCCGACCTGGTCAAGCGGGTCGTCGCGGAGGGCCACCGGCTCTGCGACCACACCGTGGACCACGACACCTCCATGGACAAGAAGCCCGTCGCGTACCAGGAGAAGGAGATCCTGGACGCGAAGAAGATGATCGAGGACGCCGCGGGCGGCGCCAAGGTGATGTACTACCGGGCTCCCGGCGGCTCGTTCACCCCCGACAGCCGGCGCATCGCCGCCGCGAACGGCATGCGTCCGCTCGGCTGGAACGTCGACTCGAAGGACTTCAACAAGCCCGGCACCGGCGCCATCGTGGACACCGTCAAGAAGGAGCTCCACCTCGGCCCGACCATCCTGTTCCACGACGGCGGCGGCGACCGCCAGCAGACCGTCGAAGCTCTCGACCAGGTGCTCACCTGGCTGAAGGCCCAGGGCCGCCCCACCGGCTACCCGGTCCAGACCACTCCGTGACGCGTCGCGCCGCCCGGGCGGGGCGGTGCGGCGGTCGTGCCGCCACCGCCCCGCAACCAGCCGTCAGGGTGTGCCGAAGAAGCCGTCCAGGATGCGCTGGGCGGCCAGTCCTGCCGGGAGGGTGCCGGCGCGGACCCGGGCTTCCAGGTCGGGGGCCAGGCGCCGTACGTCGGGGTGCTCGTGCAGGCGGGCGTAGAGCTGGTCGTGGACCATCGCCCAGGTCCACTCGACCTGCTGGTCGCGGCGCTTGGCGGCCAGGGCGCCGGTGGCGTCGAGGACCTTGCGGTGCTGCTGGAGTCGCTCCCAGAGCACGTCGAGGCCGGCGTTCTCACGGCCGCTGCAGGTGAGGACGGGTGGGGTCCAGGCCGCGTCGGGGGCCTGCAACAGCCGCAACGCGCCCGCGAGTTCGCGGGCCGCGGCGCGGGCGTCGGTCTCGTGCGGGCCGTCGGCCTTGTTGATCGCGATGACGTCGGCGAGTTCCAGGACGCCCTTCTTGATGCCCTGGAGCTGGTCGCCGGTCCGGGCGAGGCTGAGCAGGAGGAAGGTGTCCACCATGCCGGCCACCGCCGTCTCGGACTGGCCGACGCCGACCGTCTCGATCAGCACCACGTCGTAGCCGGCCGCCTCCATCACCACCATCGACTCGCGGGTGGCCTTGGCGACGCCGCCCAGGGTCCCCGAGGTGGGGGAGGGGCGGACGAAGGCCTGCGGGTCGACGGCCAGGCGCTCCATCCGGGTCTTGTCGCCCAGGATGGAGCCGCCGGTCCGGCTGGAGGTCGGGTCGACGGCGAGGACCGCGACCCGGTGGCCCTCCCCCGTCAGCATGGTGCCGAAGGAGTCGATGAAGGTCGACTTGCCGACACCGGGAACCCCGGTGATACCCACCCGGACCGCCCCGCCCGCGTGCGGCAGCAGCCGCTGGAGCAGCTGCTGCGCGAGCGCGCGGTGGTCGGGACGGGAGGACTCGACGAGGGTGACGGCGCGCGCGATCCAGGCGCGCGAGCCGTCGAGGACACCCGTCACGTAGCTGTCGAGGTCGATCGTCCGCGGAGGCATCGGCTCAGCGGCTCACAGCTCGTGGCCGAGCTCGGACGCCAGGGCCGTCAGCAGGTCGTGCGCGGCGTCCGGGATGACCGTGCCCGGGCCGAACACCGCCGCCGCGCCCGCCTCGTACAGCGCGTCGAAGTCCTGCGGGGGGATGACCCCGCCGACCACGATGGTGATGTCCTCCCGGCCCGCCGCGGCGAGTTCGGCGCGCAGCGCGGGCACCAGGGTGAGGTGGCCGGCGGCCAGCGAGGAGACGCCGACGATGTGCACGTCCGCCTCGACGGCCTGCCGGGCGACCTCGGCCGGGGTCTGGAACAGCGGGCCGACGTCCACCGTGAAGCCGAGGTCGGCGAAGGCGGTGGCGATCACCTTCTGGCCGCGGTCGTGGCCGTCCTGGCCCATCTTGGCGACCAGGATGCGCGGCCGGCGGCCCTCGGCCTCCTCGAACCGCTCGACCAGGTCGCGGGTGCGCTGGAGGGCGGCCGACGGGCCCGCTTCGTCTCGGTACACACCGGAGATGGTACGGATCTGGCCGGAGTGGCGGCCGTACACCTTCTCCAGGGCGTCCGAGATCTCGCCGACGGTGGCCATGGCCCGGGCCGCGTTGACGGCCAGGTGCAGCAGGTTGCCGTCGAGCGAGCCGCCGCGCTGCGGTCCGGCCTCGGCGGCCCGGGTGAGCGCGTTCAGCGCGTCCTGCGTGGCGGCCTCGTCGCGCTCGGCGCGCAGCCGGCGCAGCTTCTCGATCTGGCGGGCCCGCACCGCGGAGTTGTCGACCTTGAGGACGTCGATCTGCTCGTCGCTCTCCACCCGGTACTTGTTGACGCCGATCACCGGCTGGCGGCCGGAGTCGATGCGCGCCTGGGTGCGGGCGGCGGCCTCCTCGACGCGCATCTTGGGGATGCCGGCGTCGATCGCCTTGGCCATGCCGCCGGCGGCCTCGACCTCCTGGATGTGCTGCCAGGCGCGGGCCGCCAGGTCGTTGGTCAGCTTCTCGACGTACGCCGAGCCGCCCCACGGGTCGATGACCCGGCAGGTGCCCGACTCCTGCTGCAGCAGCAGCTGGGTGTTGCGGGCGATCCGGGCGGAGAAGTCGGTGGGCAGGGCGAGCGCCTCGTCGAGGGCGTTGGTGTGCAGCGACTGGGTGTGGCCCTGGGTGGCGGCCATCGCCTCCACGCACGTGCGGGTGACGTTGTTGAACACGTCCTGCGCGGTGAGCGACCAGCCGGAGGTCTGCGAATGGGTGCGCAGCGACAGTGACTTGGGGTTCTTCGGGTCGAACTGCTTGACCAGCTTGGCCCAGAGCAGCCGGGCCGCGCGCAGCTTGGCGACCTCCATGAAGAAGTTCATGCCGATCGCCCAGAAGAACGACAGCCGCGGCGCGAAGGCGTCCACGTCCAGCCCCACGTCCAGGCCCGCGCGCAGGTACTCCACCCCGTCGGCCAGGGTGTAGGCCAGCTCCAGGTCGGCGGTGGCCCCGGCCTCCTGGATGTGGTAGCCGGAGATGGAGATCGAGTTGTACCGGGGCATCTTCTGCGAGGTGTACGCGAAGATGTCCGAGATGATCCGCATCGACGGCTGCGGCGGGTAGATGTAGGTGTTGCGGACCATGAACTCCTTGAGGATGTCGTTCTGGATGGTCCCCGCCAGCTTCTCCGGCGGCACGCCCTGCTCCTCGGCGGCGACGATGTACAGCGCCAGCACCGGGAGGACGGCGCCGTTCATGGTCATCGACACCGACATCCGGTCCAGCGGGATGCCGTCGAACAGCTGGCGCATGTCGTAGATCGAGTCGATGGCGACGCCCGCCATGCCGACGTCGCCGGTGACGCGCGGGTGGTCGCTGTCGTAGCCGCGGTGGGTCGGCAGGTCGAAGGCGACCGAGAGGCCCTTCTGGCCGGCCGCCAGGTTGCGGCGGTAGAAGGCGTTGGACTCCTCGGCGGTGGAGAAGCCCGCGTACTGGCGGACGGTCCACGGCTGGTTGACGTACATGGTCGGGTACGGCCCGCGCAGGTACGGGGCGATGCCCGGGTAGGTCTCCAGGAAGTCCAGCCCGGCCAGGTCCGCCGCGGTGTACAGCGGCCTGACGCCGATGCCCTCGGGGGTGTCCCAGACCAGCTCGTCGACGTCCTTGCCGGTGGACTGCCGCCAGGCGGCCTGCCACTGGTCGTCCGAGACGTCGGCGGCGCCGCCGTCCAGCCCGATACCGGTGAAGTCGGGAATCATCGAGCCGCCTCGCTCTCGTCCTCGTCGGCGCCGCGCGCGCCGGTGATCTGGTCCAGCAGGGAGGTGAGGACGGCGACCGCGTCCCCGCCCGCGTGGATGAACCCGTCCACTCCGGCCGGGGCTTCGCCGAGCCGTCCGGCCAGCAGCACCTTCGCGGCGCCGGCCGCCTTCAGGGCGGCGGCGACGGCCTCGGCGTGCTCGCCGTACAGGGTGTCGCTGGAGCAGAGGCAGGCGACGGTGGCGCCGGAGGCGGTGAACGCCTCGGCGAACGCCGCCGGGTCGACGCCTTCGAGGGAGGTCGTCGCGATGCCGCCGGCCTGGAACAGGTTGGCCGCGAAGGTGGTGCGCGCGGTGTGCGCGGCGGCGGTGCCGATCGAGGCCAGGAACAGCTTCGGCCGCTCGCCGGTGGCCGCGAGCGCGGCGTCCGAGCGGTCCCGCAGCGCCTCGTACGCCTCGGCGCGGCGCACCTGCGGCAGGCCGCCGGCGAGCGCGGCCGGGGCCGGCTCGCGGACCAGCGGCTGCTCGTCCAGGTGCGGGAACTCGCTGACGCCGGTGACCGGTTCGCGCCGCTTGGCGAGCCTGACGGACCGCTCCGCCCAGGTCGCGGCGAGCCGCTCGCCGACCAGCCCGGACCCGAGGGCGGCCTGCTGGCCGCCGGCCCGCTCGATCTCCTGGAACCAGGCCCAGGCGGCCCGGGCCAGCTCCTCGCCGAGCTGCTCGACGTACCAGGAGCCGCCGGCCGGGTCGATCACCCGGGCCAGGTGGGACTCCTCCAGCAGGATCGACTGGGTGTTGCGGGCGATCCGGCGGGCGAAGGCGTCCGGCTGGCCGAGCGCGCTGTCGAAGGGCAGCACGGTGACGGCGTCGGCGCCGCCGACCCCGGCGGCCAGGCAGGCGATGGTGGTGCGCAGCATGTTCACCCACGGGTCGCGGGCGGTCATCATCACCCGGGAGGTGACGGCGTGCTGACGCTGCGCCGAGGCCGCGGCGGACGCCCCGGACACCTCGGCGACGCGGGCCCAGAGGCGGCGTGCGGCACGGAACTTGGCGATCGTCAGGAACTGGTCGGCGTCGGCCGCGTAGCGGAACTCCAGCTGGCCGAGCGCGGCGTCGACCGACAGTCCGGCGGCGGTGAGCGCGCGCAGGTAGGCGACGCCGGTGGCGAGCGCGCAGCCCAGCTCCTGCGCGGGGGAGGCGCCGGCCTCGTGGTACGGCAGGGCGTCGACGGTCAGCGCCCGGACGTTCGGGTAGTCGGCGGCGCAGCGGGCCGCGAGCGCGGTGGCCTCGGCGAGCAGCTCGTCGGTGCGGGCGGTGTCGCCGGTGCGGGCCTGGAGGCCGAGCGGGTCGGCGCCGAGGTTGCCGGAGGCGTCGCCGGGGGAGACCTCGCGCTGCTCGTAGAGCTTGAACAACTGCTCGGCGGCGTTGGTGAATTCGGGTCCGGCGTCGAGTGCCACCGCGGCCAGGTCCAGGTACACGCCGGTCAGCGCCTCGGGCAGGGCGTCCACCGGGAGGGCCCCGCCGCCCAGTTCCAGCCAGAGCGAGCCGACGCCGTTCTCCAGGTCGGCCAGCACGGCCTCGTTGGCGCGCCGCCGGTCCGGGTCGGCGTGTCGCTGCCGCACGTCCCACCCGGCGACGGCCGAGCCCTGCGGCCGGCCGCCGCGGACGAACGGCGGGAAGCCCGGGTACCCGGGGTCGACCGCGGTGTCCTCGGCGGTGTACAGCGGGCGTGCACCGAGCCCGTCCTGGAGCTCGGTGGTGAGTGCCTGCTCGGCGGCGGCGCCGTCCTCGGGCTGGGCACCGGACTTGCGCAGCACGCCCTGGACGAGCTGCTGCCACTGCTCACGGTGCGCGGCCGGGAACTCGGCGGCGAGGGGGAGCCCTTCGGGCGGGACCTTCATGTGCGCAGGTTAGCGCCCGTTCGCGTACCCGCAGGAGGGGCGCCGTGTGTGACCTTTCCCTCGATTTGGCGCATTCTCAGCACTCCGCGGGGCGGGCCGTGCCATGGGCCGGCGATCACGGATCCGGCGGGGTCACCCGCGGCGGGGAGCGGGGGAAGGAACGCCGGCAGTCGGGCCGGGGTGAACCGAGCTGAACCGGGGTGAACCAAGGCCTCGGCGGCGCCCGTAGTCAATACCGATGGCACGGAACGCGATCGATGTCCCGTCATGGCCCCGAAACGTCATGATCAGGGGGATTGCGGAACCCCGCCCCTCATCTATTAAGTTACTTCGAAGAAGGTGGGCGGGGCAGCATCCCCCCGTTGCTCGCCCCGCCTGCCTTCGCCGTCCCCCGGCCCGTACGGGCCGGCCCCGGATTCCCCCGAAGGAGAGCCGACCGCCCATGGGAAAGCGCCGCAAGCCCAGCCCCCCCAGCCGGGCCCGTATGGCGGTCCTCACCACGGCCATGGCGGCCGGCGGCGCGGTCCTCGCCTCGGGCACCGCACACGCCGAGCCCGCGCCGACCCTCGCCTCCGTCAAGGAGCAGGTGGACAAGCTCAACGAGGAGGCCGAGCAGTCCATCGAGCGCTACAACGGCTTCCAGGCCCAGCAGCAGAAGCTCCAGGTCGACGCCAACCAGATCCAGGAGAAGGTGGTCCGGGGCCAGGAGGCGATGAACGAGCTGCGCACCCGGCTCGGGGCCGTCGCCGCCGACCAGTACCGGACCAACGGAATCGACGCGTCGGTCCAGCTGATGCTCGACTCCGACCCGTCCGGCTACCTGGAGCGCGCCGCGGTGCAGAACCAGGTCGCCGAATCCCAGGCGAACCTGCTGAAGCAGGCCCAGGACGAGCAGCGCAAGCTCGACCAGGACCGCGCCGAGGCCACCGCGACCCTCGCCTCGCTCGACGCGGTCGGCAAGCAGCTGGCGGAGCAGAAGAACGGCATCCAGACCAAGCTGGCGCAGGCGCAGGAGATGCTGAACAAGCTCAGCGCCGAGGACCGCGCCAGGATCAACGCCCAGCAGTCCGCGGAGAAGGCCAAGGCCGAGGCCAAGCAGGCCGCCGCCGCGGGCACCGCCGCCGCGGCGGACCGCGCCTCCCGCTCCGCCGACCGCCCCGACATGAACGCCCCGCTGCCGGCCGCCAGTGGCCGGGCCGCGGCCATCATCGCGTTCGCCCAGGCCCAGCTCGGCAAGCCGTACGGCTGGAGCAAGACCGGCCCGGACAGCTTCGACTGCTCCGGCCTCACCAGCCAGGCCTACCGCGCGGGGGGCCGCACGATCTCCCGGATGTCCCAGGACCAGTGGAACGACGGCCCGCACGTCGACCGCGCCAACCTGCAGCCCGGTGACCTGGTCTTCTTCTACGACGACCTGCACCACGTCGGGCTGTACATCGGCGACGGCAAGATGATCCACGCGCCGCGCACCGGCAAGAACATCGAGGTGCTCCCGATCTCCGTGATGCCGTACATGGGCGCCGTCCGGCCGGCCTGACCGCGCCCGCGGCGGTCCGGCCGCCGCACTGCCCACCGCAGGCCCGCTCCCGCTCCGGCGGCAGCGGGCCCGCGGCGTTCCGGGCCGGCCGCGGACGGCCCGCCGCGAGTGCTGCAGGTGCTACCGGTGTTACGGGTGCTACCGGTGCTACGGGTGCGGTGCGCAGGCCAGCAGGTACGGCAGCGCGGGCAGCACCGGCAGCGCCAGCACCCCGAGCCGCCAGGCCGGCCGCCGCCGGCCGCCACCGGGGCGGGCCAGCCGCCGGACCCGGGCCAGCACCCCGGTGACGGCCACCCCCAGCGCCCCGCCGCCCGCCACCCCGCCGCCCGGGGACGGGACCCCGGCGGTCGCCAACGCGTAGAGCGCGGAGGCCAGTTCACCCCGGGATGCGTGCGCCAGCGCCGCGTCGTCGGCCGCCATCTCCAGCAGCAGCGCCACCTCCGAGCGCCCCAGCCGGGCCAGCGGCAGCGGTCCGA
The DNA here is from genome assembly GCF_040303045.1 of Kitasatospora sp. NPDC096140. Lineage (NCBI taxonomy): Bacteria > Bacillati > Actinomycetota > Actinomycetes > Kitasatosporales > Streptomycetaceae > Kitasatospora > Kitasatospora sp. NPDC096140. The sequence continues at coordinate 65,677 of NZ_JBEOUW010000039.1, read as the reverse complement.
GGAGCAGCGCGAAGGTGTCCGCCGGCAGCCGGAACAGGTGGTGGCGGCCCCGGATGTGCCCGTGCTCGTGGGCGACGGCCGCGGCGAGCTGCCGTTCGTCCAGCAGCCGCAGCGTCCCGCGCGACAGCACCACCCGGGAGCGCCGTCCGGGCAGGCAGTACACGGTCGGGTGCGCGTGCTCCAGCACCAGTGCGTCCCAGCGCCCGTCCCGGACGGCGACCAGGTCCAGCACGGCCCGGTGCCGCCGCCGGGCCCGCCCGGTGCGGACGCCGACGGCGGTGACCAGGGCGGCGACCACCGCGCCGGCGGCGGCCAGCAGCCACCAGTCGTGGGTGTGCGGGAGGAGACCCCCGGCCGGCTCGGCGTGGGGGAGCAGGCCGAGCAGCCCGGCCGGCTCGTGGGCGAAGGGCTCCACCGCGTGGTGCGCCGCGAACAGCAGGGCGACCGTGAACGAGGCCATCAGCGCGAGCCAGAGCCCCGCACCGGCCCCCGGACGGGCCTGGAGCCGCGCGGAGCCGGCCAGCCGCCGGGGCAGCAGCACCCCGGTCACCGCCAGGTAGAGGACGAGCAGGGCGAGGGTCACTCCGGATCCCGGGACTTCACCTGTTCGAGGGCCGCGAGCAGGGCGGAGGCCTCGTCCCCGCTGATCCGGTCGATGAAGCGGAGCAGCGCGCCCGCCCGGTCGGGGGTGGTCTCCAGCGCCTGGTGCATCAGCCGGGCGGTGTACTCCTCGCGGGTGCAGGTCGGCTCGTACACCCAGGCGCGGCCGACCTTGTCACGGCGCAGCCAGCCCTTGGTGTGCAGGATGTCGGCGACCGTGGTGACGGTGGTGTACGCGACGGCGCGCTGCTGCTGCAGGTCGTCCACGACCTCGCGCACCGTGGCCGGTCGGCCCCAGGCCCAGAGCCGGTCCATGATCTCGGCCTCCAGATCGCCGAAGCCCCGTAGCACCGCCCTTGTCTCCCTCGCCGAGCCCACCGCCGGCGCCCTTCGCCCGCCGGAACGCGGCCCATGGTACGGCGAGCGCCGGGCGCCCGCCCCCGGCCTCCGGAGGCGGGCGCCCGGCGTCTTCCGGGTGGTGCCCAGGTGGTGTCCGAGCGGTGTCGACCGGTGCCCGGTACGTGTGCAACCGGTGATCGAACCCGACGGGCCGGGGTCAGGACAGCCGCCGCCCCAGCGGGATCCGGGACCGGGTGAACAGCGCGGCGAGCAGCCCCGCGACCACCGGCAGCACCAGCACCACCAGCAGCAGCTCGACCCACGGCGCGGTGATCAGCGCCGGCTTGGCCCCGAACCCGCTCGCCCGGGACTTCAGCAGCCCCACCGCCGGCACGAACCCGTTGGCCGCGCCGAGCAGCGCCCCCAGCAGGGCGATCAGCGCGCACTGCAGGCCCGCCATGCTCCGCCGGATCCGCGGCGGTGCGCCGACGGCGGCCAGGGTGGCCTGGTCCTGCCGGGAGTCGGCGGCCGCGAGGCCGGTGGCGATCCCGGCCGCGCCGAGCACGACCAGCCCGGCGAAGCCGGTGAGCGCCAGGGTGAGCGCGTCGCTCTTCGGCTGGAAACCGCGCTCGACCGACAGCGTGGCCATCCGGTCTAGCCGGATCGCAGCCGCTTCGGCGCGCTGCTGCGCCCGGCGGTCGGGCGGCGTGGCGGGCAGCCAGACCGAGCCGGTCGGCCGCGCGGAAAGCCCGAGGCGCGGCAGCGCGGAGGGCAGCACCATGCCCTGGGCGAAGCCCGCGGCGGCCTCGTTGTCGACCAGCACCGCGTCGACCGGGACCTCCTGGAGATCGGGCTTGGGCACCTCGCCCGGCTGCACCGCGCCGCTGCCGCCGCGCAGCATCAGCACGGCCTTCCCGTCGGCGCCCAGCAGGGCGCGGTCGAAGACCAGCAGCTTCCCCGCGGCCAGCGCCTGTTCGGCGGCCGGGTCGTGGACGGCGAACAGGTTGTGCAGCACGGTGGCATCCCCGGCGGCCAGGTGCGGCGGGGCGCCGAGGCTGCGCCGATTCACCGGGCCCTTGAGCTGGACGGTGCTGGAGCAGTTCTCGCAGAAGCGGTACATGACGTCGGCGAGGTCGCCGCGCGGGCCGAGGCCGGTCAGCTGCTCCTCCAGTTCGCTGCGCAGCCGGTCGAGCCGGGGCCCGTCGGTGGAGCTGGTGAGCTGGACGGCGCCGTACGGGGCCTGCGGCCGGTAGTCGCGCCGGTTCTCGGCGTCGGTGCTGGTGGTGTACACCCCGATGGCGACGGCGCCGGCCACCGCGGCCATCACCGCGGCCACCGCCGGTGCGGTGCGCGAGCGGTGCCGGGCGGAGTCGCGCAGCGCGAGCCGGGGCCCGAGCGGCAGCCTGCCGGCCGCCCGGCCGATCAGGGCGACCAGCATCGGGGTGCAGAGCAGCAGCCCGATCTCGGCGGTCACCGAGCCGCCGAGCACGGTGAGCGTGCGGGTGTCGTAGCCGCCGACGCCCGGTAGGTCGCGCTGCACGGCACCGGCGCCGTACACCGCTAGGACGCCGCCGAGGGCGACCAGCGCCACGCCGCCGACGGTGACCGCGCGGCTGGGGCCGCGGACGGTGTCCCGGCCGGTGAGTCCGGCGGTGACGCTGCGGCGGGCGGCCTGCACGGCGGGCAGTGCGGCCGCGAGCAGGGCGGTGACCAGGCCGATCCCGGCGATCGCGAGCAGGTCCAGCGGCGGCAGGGCGAGGTGTCCGAACCGTGCGCCGCCGACCCGTTCGATCTGCGGCCGGAGCACGGCGACCAGTCCGGTGCCGAGCGACACCCCGGCCAGCGCCCCGGCCGCGCCGAGGACCAGCCCGCCGCCGAGGACCACCGCGCCGACGTGGGCGCGGCTGCCGCCGGCGGCGCCGAGCAGGGCGAGCTGGCGGCGGGAACGGCGGGCGCCGACCGCGAAGGCGGGCCCGGCGAGCAGGGCGACCTCCAGCAGCGCCATGCCGGTGACGGTGGCGACGACGATCTCGGTGTTGTCGCCGGTCGACAGGTCGCCGAAGCGGTGCGCGTCGCGGTAGTAGGGCACGGCCTGCTCCGGCGGCGGGGCGAGCGCCACCGAGCGGGCGGTGAGCGTGAAGCCGTGGGCGTTGAACCGCTGCACCGCGGCCCAGTCGAGCGCGGCCCCGGACGGCAGCCGGACCAGCCAGGCGGCGCGCTCGGCCGGACGCTGCTCGGCGGCCGGTCGGCCGGTGGCCTGGGCGGCGGCCAGCTGGTCCAGCAACTCGCCGGGCCGGGCGACGAGTTCGACCCGGCCGAGCTCGTCCGGGTGCTCCACGACACCGGTGATGGTGAAGGTCGTCCCGTCCAGTCCCTGGACGGTGGTGGTGCCGCCCGGCCGGAGCCCGGAGCGGTCCAGGAACGCCCGGGTGACGGCCACCTCGCGCGGGGCGCTCGGGGCGCGGCCCTCGACCAGGTCGATCCGGCCGTGCCAGATCGGGTCGGCGAGGTTCGCCTCGGTGGTGAGCGTGCGGACCAGGCCCTCGGGTGAGGTCGCACCGCTCTCCGGGCCCGGACGGGCCGGGGTGAGCGCACTGCCGGACGGCAGCAGCGAGCCGACCAGGCCGACCGGGTCGGCGGTCGCGCCCTTCTGCTGTTCGGCGGTGGGCTGCTCCCCCGGGCGGGGCTGGACGACGAGGACGCCGTCCTCCGCGACCGGCGCCTGTTCGACGGTGCGGCCCGGGTCGAGGGCGGTGACCAGGGCGTCCGCGCCGCCGACCACCCGCTCGACCCGCTCGGCCGGGGTGAGCTGCCCGCTGCGGTGGACCACGTCGGCGCCGGTGACGCCGAGCACGGGAAGGGCGATCATGGCGGCGATCAGGGCGCTGCGGCCCTTGGCCCGCAGGGCGTCGCGGCGGGCGATGCGCAGGGCGACCCGCCAGGCTCCGAGCCTCACCGCGTCACCCCGCCGATCGAGCCGGGGCGGTGGCCCGTCGTCGGACGGTCCGGGGAACGGTCGTACGCGGAACCGGCGTCGGTGGAAGGGCCGTACGGGGAACGGTCGTACGCGGAACCGGCGTCGGGGGAAGGGCTGTCGGCGGACCGGTGACCGGTGGACCGGTGGCGGGCGGATCGGGGGCCGCGGCTCTCGGAGTCGACCGCGCCGTCCCGGAGGTGGACCACCCGGTCCGCCCAGGCGGCGTGCGCGGCCTCGTGGGTGACCATCATCGCGGCCGCCCCGGCGTCGCAGCGGGCGCGCAGCACCCCGAGCACGGCCTCGCCGGTGGCGGAGTCGAGCGCGCCGGTCGGTTCGTCGGCGAGCACCAGGCGCCGCTCGCCGATCAGGGCGCGGGCGATCGCGACGCGCTGCTGCTGGCCGCCCGACATGTCGTCGGGGAAGCGGTCGGCCAGTTCGCCGATGCCCAGCTCCTCCAGCGCGGCCAGCGCCTCCCGACGGGCCCGGCGCCCCGGGACACCGTCGAGTTCGCGCGGCAGGGCGATGTTCTCGGCGGCGGTGAGCGCCGGGATCAGGTTGTAGTCCTGGAAGACGTACCCGATGGAGCGCCGCCGAAGGTCGGCGAGCCTGCCCCGGCCGAGCTTGCCGAGCGGGACCCCCTCCACCAGGACCTCGCCGTCGCTGGGCCGGTCCAGTCCGCCGGCCAGGGTCAGCAGGGTCGACTTGCCGGAGCCGGACGGCCCCATGACGGCGACGAACTCCCCGGGGTGGACGGCCAGGTCGATGCCGCGCAGGGCGTGCACCTCGGCGGCGCCCCGCCCGTGCACCCGGGTGACGTCGGCCAGTTGCAGGACGGGCCCCGGCCGGGCCGGATCGGTGGTGGACACACTTCCCCCTTGTGAGCTTCTCGACTGCATATGTCGGTGAACTATATATGCCGGGAGATGAAGTTCAAGGCGAACCCGCCGCGGGTCGGGCCCGGTCAAACTTCTACAAAGGTGTCGAAGGAGAGTCGGGAGGTGTCGGGGAGCCGAGGGGTGTGCGAGAGGCAGGGGTGCGGGAGGGGCGGGGAGAGGCGGGGAGAGACGGGGCAAGGCGCGGACGGCCGTGGTCCGAGCCGGGCGGCCCGGCGCCCGTCCGAGGGGGTAGAACGGAAGGACCGTCACATGAGCCGCCTGGGAGGCCCGATGCCGAGCCCCGATCCGAAGCACGGACCGTTGGTGCTGATGCTGCTGGTGCTGACCGTGGTCACCGGAGTGGTGGACGCGGTCAGCTACCTCGCACTCGGTCACGTCTTCGTCGCCAACATGACCGGCAACGTGGTGTTCCTCGGCTTCGCGATCGCCGGGGCGCCGAACCTCTCCGCCATCGCCTCGCTGGCCGCCCTGGCCGCGTTCCTCGTCGGCGCCCTGGCCGGCGGCCACCTCGCCCGCCGCCTGCCCGGCCACCGCGGCCGGCTGCTGACCACCGCCGTCGGCGTCCAGGCGGCGCTCGTCGCGACGGGCACCGTCCTGGCGGCGGTCGTCGGCCACACCTCCGACCCGGCCCGCTACACCCTGATCGGGCTGCTCGGCTTCGCCATGGGCGGCCAGAACGCGGTGGTCCGCGCACTGAAGATCCCCGACCTCACCACCACCGTGCTCACCATGACGATCACCGCCCTCGCCGCCGACCTCACCGGCCCCCGCCGCTTCGCCTCCGCGGTCTGGATGTTCGCCGGTGCCCTCCTCGGCGCGGTCCTCGTCCTGCACGCCGACGTCCCCGGCGCCCTCGGCCTGGCCCTCGCCCTCCTCCTCACCGTCGCCGTGGTCACCCACCGGAGCGCCGGGTCCACCCCCGCCCCGGAGTGGACCAAGCCCTTGTGAGCGGGCGCGCGGCGGACCCCGCCCGCCGGTCCGTGGCAGTCGGGTGCGCCCGCCGGGCGGCCCCGGGCCCCGAGCCGGGTTCGTCCGCCAGGCGTTGCCGCCCGCCGTGCCGGGCGGCTCAGTCCTCGTGGCGGTGACCCGCGCGGCCGCTCCAGAGCGGTTCGAGCCGGGACCAGCCGTCCGTCCAGGCCGTTTCGGCGCGGCGGTCGAGGGCGTGCAGGCGCAGACGGAGGGCGAGGACGACGAGGGCGAGCAGGGTGAGGAGGGTGCCGGTGCCGGCGCAGGCGGCGGAGACGGCGAGGGCGGCGCGGTCGACCGGGGGAGGGGAGGCGTCGCCGGCCGCGTCGATCCAGATCGACATGCTGCTGCCGGCGGCGGCCGGGCGCAGGGCCTGGACGGTGCCGGCGTGCGCGGTGCCGTCGGGGGCGGTCCAGGTGGCCTCGACCTCGGTCCGGCTGTTGTGGCCCCCGGCCAACCGCCCGCCGCCGGTGGCGGTTTGGCCGGGGACGGTGCGGATCACGGCGTCGACCTGGTGCAGTCGCGCGCGTTCGATGTCGGCCTGGGGCGCGGTGATGCGGAACAGCAGCAGTGCACCGACGGTCGAGACCGCGAGGACGAGCGCCGCGCCGAGGGCGGCGAGCAGCCAGGCCCGGGCGCGGGAGCGGTCGAGCGGGCGGGCGAGGGGTTCGTGTCGGGCACCGAGGGCCCGCCGCACCTGACGGCCGGTTCGCTGCGGGAGCGACGCGGGCCTGGCCGTGCGGGGTGTGTCGGACACGTTGACGGCTCCTCAGGGGCGCGGGGGAGTGCGGCGGTTCGCCACCAATTTCCACCCGTCGGGCCCCGGGCACAAGAGTCGTGCGCGCTCGGAGGACCGCTGTCGCCGCGAGCCGGCCGCCACTTCCGTCGTTCGTTCCGCCGTCCGTCCCGCCAGTGCCGCTCGGCCCCGCAGCCGGGACGTTCGGCCCTCGGCAGCGGTGGCCCCGCCGGGGCAGGCTGGGTACCGGCGGCGCCCCCCGTGCCTGGGCGCGGCCGTGGCCCGGTTCGACCGTGGGGGTGCCGGGCCGAGGTACGGGGCAGGGGGTGGTCGCGCGGCCACCCCCTGCTTTCCGTGCGCGACTTCGCCTTCGGAACGGGTGTTTCTCCGGGTCAGGGCCGTATTCTCGCCGATCGCCGGGCCGGCGGCGGCCCGCAACGGCTGAGCGCCGTCACTGCCGGCACCGCAACGGCTGAGCGCCGTCACGGTTGGTGAGTGCCGTGATCGAGCCGACCACCGCGCCGGTCGCCCCGTCGCCCGCGCTCAGCGGACGACGGGGTAGCCGTGCGTCCCGTCCCGCCGCACGCCGTCCAGGCCGGGCAGCCAGCTGCCGAGGACCAGCGCGGACGGGTAGAACATCGGCTCCGGCAGCTCGTCCACCGCGAAGCGCTCCCAGCCGGCGCAGGCGTGCGGCTCGGTGACCACCGCCTCGGCCAGGCTGGGCGGGGCGAGGACGGCGGCGGTCAGCCGCGGCCGGCCGAGCTCGTGGTCGAGGTGCACGGCGAGCACCCGCATCCCCCCGGCCGGCAGCACGATGCCGGTCTCCTCGGCGAGTTCGCGGGCCGCGGTCTGTTCGAAGGACTCGCCCGGGTCGACCTTGCCGCCCGGCAGGCTCCAGGTGGGCGGCTCACCGGCGGTGGTGCGTCGGCCGACCAGCACCCGGCCGTCCCCGGTGGGCACGATGATCCCGGCGCCGAGCATCGGTGCGGTCGTCCCGGCCTGCGGTGCGGTGGTCAACTCGGGCTCTCCTTCGGATGGTTACCAGTTGGCGCGCTCGTAGTCCTTGAGGAAGCAGCCGTACAGGTCCTCGCCCTGCTCGCCGCGCACGATCGGGTCGTACACCCGGGCCGCGCCGTCGACCAGGTCGAGCGGGGCGTGGAAGCCCTCCTCGGCGAGGCGCATCTTGTCCGGGTGCGGCCGCTCGTCGGTGATCCAGCCGGTGTCGACGGCGGTCATCAGGATGCCGTCGTTCTGGAACATCTCCTGCGCGCTGGTGCGGGTGAGCATGTTGAGCGCGGCCTTGGCCATGTTGGTGTGCGGGTGGCCGGCGCCCTTGTAACCGCGGGTGAAGACGCCCTCCATCGCGGAGACGTTGACCACGTACTTGCGGCGGGACGCGGACGCGGCCATCGCCGGGCGCAGCCGGCTGATCAGGATGAACGGCGCGGTGGAGTTGCAGAGCTGCACCTCCAGGAGTTCGACCGGGCCGACCTCGCTGACGGTCTGCACCCAGCTGTTGGTGTCGGCGAGGTCGGGCACCAGGCCGCCGGCGTCGATCGCGGTGCCAGCCTCGATCCGGGCGGGGGTGGCGGAGCCGGTGACCAGCGCGAGCGAGGTGACGTCCTCGGCGGCCAGCCGCTGCTCGCCGCCGGTCGCCTGGTGGGGGAGTTCGGGCAGGGCGACGCCGCCGCTGCCGAAGCGGCCGATGGTGGTGGCCTGCGGCAGCTCGCCGGCCGGCAGCGGGGCGGACTCGGCGTTGACCAGCTCGCGGTAGGACTCCGGCGGGCGGCGCACGGTCTGCGCGGCGTTGTTGATCAGGATGTCCAGCGGGCCGTCGGCGGCGACCTCGTCGGCGAGGGCCATGACCTGGGCCGGGTCGCGCAGGTCGATGCCGATGATCTTGAGGCGGTGGATCCAGTCGGCGCTGTCCGGCATCGCCTTGAAGCGGCGGATGGCGTCGTTGGGGAAGCGGGTGGTGATGGTGGTGTGGGCGCCGTCGCGCAGCAGCATCAGCGCGATGTACATGCCGATCTTGGCCCGGCCGCCGGTGAGCAGCGCACGCTTGCCGGTGAGGTCGGCGCGGGCGTCGCGGCGGGAGCGGTTGAGCACCGCGCACTTCTGGCAGAGGTTGTGGTAGAACGCGTCGACCTCGACGTACCGCTGCTTGCAGGTGTAGCAGGAGCGCGGGCGCTCCAGGATCCCGGCGATCTCGGTGGTGGTGACGGTGGTCAGGCCGAAGGCGCCGGCCGTCTCGTCGTCGATCCGGGTCGGCGCACCGGTGGCGGTGCGGGCGGTGACCGCGCGGTCGTTGGCGGTCTTGCGGGCCCGGGTCTCCTGGCGGCGGCGCTGCTTGAGGGTGCGGAATATGCCGCCCACGGCCTGCCGGACGGTGATCGCGTCCGGGTGGTCGACGTGCAGCTCGTCGAGCTCGGCGATCACGTCGAGGCAGAGCTTCAGCCGTTCGGGGTCGAGGCCGGGACCGTAGTCGATCTCCTCCTCGGTGCCCTCGTCCTGGCCGTGCTGGATGTCCGTCTGCCCGATGCCCACGCCTGCTGCCGCTTTCCTGTTCGCCTCGCCCATTACCGCGTGAATGCTACGGGAGTCGTCCCGACCGGGGCGAAAAGCCGACGTCGGAGGCAGTCTTTGGATGATCCTCCAGGTCTACGCGCGGAGCTTTGATCACGGTTTGTGCACAGCCCCAGCAATGTTCCTCGAACTGGCTTTTGCCCCCGCCCTCACGGAGAATCGAATGCTGGGTGCAGGGCGCCCGAGTGCGCCCCGACGGCATCGCTGCAACCGCACCCGAGGTGTAATTTCTCCCAGCCAGAGAGCCCCCTTCATGCGCTTCCTGAACGACCTCAAGCCCTCGTACGACCTCACGTACGACGACGTCTTCATGGTCCCCAGCCGTTCCGCCGTGGGCTCCCGGCAGGGCGTGGACCTCTCCTCGAACGACGGCACCGGCACCACCATCCCGCTGGTCGTGGCCAACATGACCGCCATCGCCGGCCGCCGGATGGCCGAGACCGTCGCCCGCCGCGGCGGACTGGTCGCCATCCCGCAGGACATCCCCACCGAGGTCATCGCCGAGGTCATCTCCTGGGTCAAGCAGCGCCACCTGGTGTTCGACACCCCGATCACCCTCGCCCCGGGCGCCACCGTCGCCGAGGCGCTCTCGCTGCTGCCCAAGCGCGCGCACGGCGCGCTCGTGGTCGTCGAGGACGGCAAGCCGGTCGGCGTGGTCACCGACTCCGACTGCCAGGGCGTGGACCGTTTCACCAGCCTCGCCGACATCATGTCCCGCGACCTGCTGCTGCTCGACGAGTCCATCGACCCGCGCGCCGCCTTCGAGAAGCTCACCGAGGGGCACCGCAAGCTCGCCCCGGTGGTCGACGGCGAGGGCCGCCTGGTCGGCATCCTCACCCGCAAGGGCGCGCTGCGCGCCACCCTGTACACCCCGGCCGTGGACGCGGCCGGCAAGCTGCGGATCGCCGCCACCGTCGGCATCAACGGCGACGTCGCGGGCAAGGCCAAGGCCCTGATCGAGGCCGGTGCCGACGTGCTGGTGGTCGACACCGCGCACGGCCACCAGGAGTCCATGATCAGCGCGCTGCGCGCGGTGCGCGGCCTGGACCCGCAGATCCCGATCGTGGCCGGCAACGTGGTCTCCGCCGCCGGTGTCCGCGACCTCGTCGAGGCGGGCGCCGACATCCTCAAGGTCGGCGTCGGCCCGGGCGCCATGTGCACCACCCGGATGATGACCGGCGTCGGCCGGCCGCAGTTCTCCGCCGTCCTGGAGTGCGCCGCCGAGGCGCGCCGGCTCGGCAAGCACGTGTGGGCGGACGGCGGCGTGCGGCACCCCCGCGACGTCGCGATGGCGCTGGCCGCCGGCGCCTCCAACGTGATGATCGGCTCCTGGTTCGCCGGGACGTACGAGTCCCCGGGCGACCTGCAGACCGCCGCCGACGGCCGCCAGTACAAGGAGAGCTTCGGCATGGCCTCGGCCCGCGCGGTCAGCAACCGCACCGCCCAGGACTCCTCGTACGACCGGGCCCGCAAGGCGCTGTTCGAGGAGGGCATCTCGCACTCCCGGATGTTCATCGACCCGGCCCGCCCGGGCGTCGAGGACCTGATCGACTCGATCATCGCCGGCGTGCGCAGCTCCTGCACCTACGCGGGCGCCAACAGCCTGGAGGAGTTCCACGAGAAGGCGATCGTGGGCGTCCAGAGCGCGGCCGGCTACGCCGAGGGCAAGCCGCTGCACTCCAGCTGGGCCTGATCGACCGCGGCCGCGGCCGCGGCGCAGACGCCCGCCGCCTCGGTGCCTGCTGCGTCGCTGCCCGGTCCACCACCGTCGGCTCCGCCACCGTCCGCTCCGGCGGATGATCCACCGGCCGGCCGGTTCCTCGCCTCGGGGAGCCGGCCGGCCGGCGCCGGTCCGGGGGCGTCCCGTCCGCCGCGCAGCCCCAGCGGGAGCAGCAGGGCGCGGCCGAGCAGGCCGACCGAGCCGTCCAGCGCGGTGGCGAAGGCCCGGGCCGCGCCGGGCAGGTGCCGCAGCTCCCAGAGCGCCTCGACGGCGGACCAGGCCCCCTCGCGGGCGGTCTCGACCGACCAGGTGCCGAGCAGGTGGGTGAGCGGCTCGGCGTGCTCCAGCAGGTCGGGCCCGGGCATCAGCCGCTCCCGGACGGCCGTCTCCACCTCGGCCAGCACCCCGTTGATCCGGTGGTAGTCCTCCTCGACCGCGGCCGGTCCGCAGCCCCGGCGGTGGCAGGTGTCCACGACGGCCAGCGGCAGGTCGTGCTGGATGTGGGCGTTCATCCCGGCCAGGGCGAACTGCAGCGGGTGCACGCCCGGGTGGGCGCGCAGCGTGAACAGGGCCCGCCAGCAGGCGGGTGGTTCCTGCCCGGCCGCGTCGGCGGCCACGGCCCGCAGGTACCGCCGGGCGAACAGCACGTCCAGCTCGGCCATCGCCGCGGGGTCGGCGAAGTACCCGCCGGCGAGCCGGTCGCGGACCGCCGCCGTGACATCGAGGTAGAGCCGGTTGAACACCGCCACGCCGTCGGCCTCGGGCAGCCCTGCCCCGATCTCCCGCAGTCGGCCGAGCACCTCCTCCACCGTGTCGGCCTCCGCGCGGGCGGATTCCTCCGCGGCCGTGCCGGTGGCCGTGGCCGTGGCTGTCCCTGTGCCGGCGGCCGCGTCGGCTGCCGTCGTACGATCCACCGCCGTGTCGGGCATGTGCCACCCTCCGATGTCGATCGTGCACTGATCGCATCATCGTGACAGCGCGGCCCGGCGCCGCACGGGCACGGCACGCCGGGGCCCGGCCGGGCGGCGCGCCTCAGCCCAGCTCGTACTCCAGGACGAAGGTGTGGGCGCCGGACTCGTCGACGGTCAGGTGGAACTCCCCGGTGATCCCGGCCAGCTCGCCCGCGCCCGTGCCCGGCACCACGCGTATCGTCGTGGCGGCGGTGTCCCAGGCCGCGTGCTGGAGCACGAACGAGCCCTTGCGGCCGTCCAGTTCACCCGTCACGTGCTCCACCGCGACGTACGACGCCGGGCCGCCGGAGGGGCCTCCGACGGAGAGCATCCGCACCTCGCTCGTGCCGCTCAGCGCGCCCGTGAAGGTCTTGGCGATCCGGATCCGCCCGAAGGACGCGCTCTCGCGCTCCTCCGTCTCCACCGGTTCGAACGCCGTCAGTTCGAACGACCCCTCGGCCTTGAACCCCATGGCACAGTCCCCTCGTCGATTGCGGAACACGTCCCGCCGGCGGGCTCCCCGCCGATCGCGTACCGAGCCTGGCACACGGCACTGACAATCGCGCCCGAGCGGCCGAGCGGCCGAGCACCCAAGGACCCAAGCACGAAAGGCCCGAGCGCCCGGCGCCGCCCGGCACGGCTCCCGGTCACGGCTCCCGGTCACGGCTCCCAGCGCACCGCCAGCACCGCCGCGTCGTCGGCCAGCCCGGAGTCCCCGACCCAGCCGCCGACGTCCGTCAGCACGGCGTCCAGCACGTCCGCCGGGCTCCCGCCGTGCAGTCCGGGCAGCCGCTGTGCCAGCGGGTAGAACCGCCCGCCGGCGTCCCGGGCCTCCGACACGCCGTCGGTGTGCAGGAGCAGCAGGTCGCCCGGCTCCGGGTCGAAGCGCCGCGTCGGATACTCCTCGCCGGTCAGCGAGAGCAGCCCCAGCGGCGGCGCCGGGAACGGGGGCTCCAGCTCGCTCACCCGGCCCGCCCGGCGCAGCAGCGGGGACGGGTGGCCGCAGTTCACCACCCGCACCGGCCCCCGGTCCGGCGCCACGTCGAGCAGCACCGCGGTGGCGAACCGGTCCCCGTCCGGGCGGGCCGTGAGCGCCGCGTCCAGCCGCTCCGCGAGCCGCCCGGGGTCGGGCTCGGTCCGCGCGGCCTCCCGGAACACCCCCAGGACGTCCGCGGCCGTCTCCACCGCGGGGAGCCCGTGCCCCTGGACGTCCCCGAGCAGGATCCGCACCCCGAAGCGGGTCTCCACCACGGCGTACAGGTCCCCGCCGATCCGCGCCTCGGCCGCGGCCGCGACGTAGCGCACCGCCACCCGCAGCGGCCCGATCCGCTCGGCCGGCGGCCGCAGCAGGGCCCGCTGCGCCGCCTCGGACACCGTCCGGACCTGGAACAGCTCCCGTTCGCGGGCCGCCACCAGGACGACGCTGGCGGCGCTGGCCAGCGTCGAGGCCAGCACCGTGACCGGCACGCTGATCCGGACGGAGAGCGGCAGCTGCGCGTTGGCCGACTCCAGCAGCCCGACCGCGAGCAGCGCCGCCGCGCCGACCAGCAGCGGCACCCGGGCCCGCCGGGTGGTGGCCCCGGCGAGGACGGGGGCCACCGCGAGCAGCGGCGCCAGGGTGGTCCCGGGGCCGATGGCCAGGGCGGCCACCACGGCGGCGACCAGCAGCAGGAGCGAGCCGTACAGCAGCATCCGGGTCCGTCGGGGCAGGTGCAGCGGCGGCACCCCGTCCGGGCCGTCGGCGGTCACGCGTCCTCCTGTGGTCCGTCGGAAGGTCCGACCGGGGTCCGGCAGACGGCCGGCGCGGGGCCGGCGGGGATGGGCGGATGGTCGGCGGCCCCCGGGGGTGCGGGGGCCACCGGTCCACTCTCCCCGCCCCGACCCGGGTCAGCACCTCGACCGGGTCCGGTCCGGCCCCCGGCCGCGGACGGCGGCGGCGCCCCTGCCTGCGAACGGAGGCAACCCCGCGCCCGCGAACGGAGGCAGCCTCGCCCGCCGGACGGCGGCAACCCCGCGCCCACGAACGGCGGCGCCCCGCCCGCCGGACGCGGCCGCACCTCGCCCGCGGCTCCGGCGGGGCCGCGCACTACGCTGGGCCGGGAGATGAGACGCAAGAGCCGCCGCCCGGCCTCCCCCCTCCCGCAGCGCCACGGCGTGGACCCGGTGCACCTCCGGCTGCCGCCGGAAGGCCCCTGGCCGACCGTGCGCGACCACCTGGTCGAGCGGCTGCCCGCCGTCCCGGCCGCGCGGATCGACGCCGCGCTGCGCGACGGCGAGATCGTCGGCGAGCACGGCCCGATCACCCCGGACGAACCGTTCCGCCCAGGTACGCACCTGTGGTTCCACCGGGACCTCCCGCCGGAGGTGCGCGTCCCCTTCGACCTGGTCGTGCTGCACCGCGACGAGCACCTGGTGGTCGTGGACAAGCCGCACTTCCTGGCCACCACCCCGCGCGGCAGCCACGTCACCGAGACGGCGCTCTCCCGGCTGCGGCACGCCCTGGAGCTGCCCGAGCTCAGCCCCGCGCACCGCCTGGACCGGCTCACCGCCGGCCTGGCCATGTTCGTGGTCCGCCCCGAGGACCGCGGCGCGTACCAGACGCTGTTCCGCGACCGCCTGGTGCGCAAGGAGTACCGGGCGATCGCCCCGTACGACCCGGAGCTGAGCCTGCCGCGCACCGTGCGCAGCCACATCGTCAAGGAGCGCGGGGTGATCGCCGCGCAGGAGATCGACGCGCCGCCGAACAGCGAGAGCCGGATCGACCTCCTGGAGCGCCGCGACGGCCTGGCCCGCTACCGGCTGCGCCCGCTCAGCGGACGCACGCACCAGCTGCGGCTGCACATGAGCGGCCTCGGACTGCCGATCCTCGGTGACCCGGTGTACCCGGTGGTGCTGCCGGAGACGGCCCCGGACGACTTCCGCCGCCCGCTGCAACTGCTCGCCTCGGCGGTCGAGTTCACCGACCCGCTGACCGGCCGCGAACGCCGCTTCGAGAGCCGCCGCACCCTGGCGGCCTGGACCGACCCGCAGGCGTGGGCCGAAGGCCCCGGCGTCGGGCCCGCCGGGGAGCCGGTCGGGGAGTCCGTCGGAGAGCCGTCCCGGGAGCCCGTCCGGAAGGCCGTCCGGGAGCCCGTCGGGGAGTCCTAGGACCGTCCGGCGGCCTAGTCCCAACGTCCGACCCGGTCCCGGTCCCGGTGGCCGATCCGCCGCCCGCCCGGCGGCGGGATGGTTGCCGCATGAACGCCGCACAGCGCACCGCCGCACTGCACACCGCCCCCGTCGCCCTGGTCACCGGCGCCTCCCGGGGCCTCGGCCTGGCCCTCGCGCACGCCCTCGCCGCCGACGGCTGGCAGTTGGTGATCACCGCCAGGGGCGCGGCCGGACTCGCCGCCGCCGAGGCGGACCTGGCCGCCGTCACCAAGGTCGTCGCGCTGCCCGGCAGCGTCGTCGACGACGACCACCGCGCCCGCCTCGCCGAGGCCGCCGAGCGCCTCGGCGGCGCGAGCCTGCTGGTCAACAACGCCGGCACGCTCAACGGCGCCGCCGCCCCCGGATCCGAGCCGCTGCCCCGGCTGGCCGACCACCCGCTGCCGGACCTGCTGGAGACCTTCGAGGTGAACGCGCTCGCCCCGATCGCCCTCACCCAGCTCGTCCTGTCCCAGCTGCGCGGGCACGCCGGCGCCGTCCTCAACATCAGCTCCGACGCCGCGGTGGAGGCCTACGCCGGCTGGGGCGGCTACGGCGCCAGCAAGGCCGCGCTCGACCTCGCCACCGCCGTCCTCGCCCGGGAGGAGCCGGAGTTGCGGGTCTGGGCGGTCGACCCGGGCAGCATGCGCACCCGGATGCTCCAGGAGGCGAGCCCGGGCGACGACATCTCCGGTGAGCCACTGCCCGAGCAGGTGGCGCCGCTCCTGCTCGGCCTGCTCCGCGACCGCGCCCCGTCCGGCCGCTACCGGGCCGAGGACCTGGCCGTCCCGGTGGCGGACCCGGCCGTCCCGGCAGCCGACCGGGGTGGGCGATGACCGCGACCACCGACTTCGGCTCCGGGTCCGACTCCGGGATCGACGGGATCGACGGGTTCGACGGGATCGACGGGTTCGACGGGTTCGACTCCGACCTCACCGTCCCGCCCGAGTTGTCCGCCCGGGCGCCGGCGGAGGCACGCGGCACGGCCCGGGACGGCGTGCGGATGCTGGTCGGCCGGCGTACCACCGGCGCCGTCGAGCACCACCGCTTCACCGACCTGCCCGAGGTGCTGCGCCCGGGGGACCTGCTGGTGGTCAACAACTCGGCGACCCTGCCGGCCGCCCTGCCCGGGCGGCTGCCCGACGGCACACCCGTCGCGGTGCACCTCTCCTCCGCCCAGCCGGACCGGCACGGCGCCCACCTGGTCGAGCTGCGCCGCGTCGTGCCCGGGCAGGCGGCGGCGTACTACCCGCCGGACGAGTCCCCGGCCCGCGCGGGCCTGCGGGTCGCCCTGCCCGCGGGTGGTGCGGCGGTGCTGACCCGGGCCCTCACCGCCCGCCTCTGGTACGCCGAACTCGCCCTTCCGGCCCAGCTGTTGCCGTATCTGGCGGCGCACGGCCGGGCGATCCGCTACGGCTACGTGGACCGCGAGTGGCCGATCGACGCCTACCAGACGGTCTTCGCGACCGTCCCCGGCAGCAGCGAGATGCCCAGCGCGGCCCGCCCGTTCACCGCCGAGGTGGTGGCCCGGCTGGCCGCCCTGGGGGTGCTGGTCGCTCCGATCACCCTGCACACCGGGGTGGCCTCGCCCGAGGCGCACGAGGCCCCGTACGCCGAACGCTTCCACGTTCCCGCCGCCACCGCCCGCCTGGCCGGCCACGTCCGGGCCGACGGGGGCCGGGTGATCGCCGTCGGGACCACCGTGGTCCGCGCCCTGGAGTCCGCCGCGGCAGCGGACGGCTCGCTCCGGGAGGCCGACGGCTGGACGGAGTTGGTGATCACCCCCGAGCGCGGCGTGCGCGCCGTCGACGGCCTGCTCACCGGCTGGCACGAACCGCGCGCCTCCCACCTCCTGATGCTCGCCGCCGTCGCCGGCCGCCCCCTCCTCGCCGCCTGCTACCGGGAGGCCGTCCGGCACCGCTACCTGTGGCACGAGTTCGGCGACGTCAACCTCCTGCTGCCGGACTGAGCCCGGCCCGGACCCGGCCCGGGCCTCGCTATGCCACGTAACGCCACGTCACGCCACGCCATGCCCCGTCACGCCAGCAGGGTGCGGGCGACGTGGTCGGTGTCCAGGTACTCGCGGACGGCGGTGATCCGGCCGTCCTCGACGGTGAAGACGCCCAGGCAGTGGTTCTCGTACGGCTCGCCGTTCGCGGCCGTGCCGACGGTGGTCCACTCGGCGACCGCCTGCGGGCCGTCGGCGAGGACGTGGGTGAGGGTGATGACGGGCAGGCCGTCGGCGGCGAAGTAGTCGCCGATCCGGCCGAGGAAGTCGCCGAAGATCTCCTGCTTGCCGTGCCAGGTGCGGGAGATGGCGAGCCGGCCCGGGTAGGTCCAGGTGGCGTCCTCGGTGAACAGGGCGATCGCGGCTTCGCGGTCGCCGCCCGCGATGAGGGTGACGTAGTCGGTGACGACGGTGCGGGCGTCGGGGTGCTGCACGGTGGCTCCTCTGGTCGGTCCGGTCGGGGCTGTCCCGCCGTGGCACCAGGTAACCGCCCGGGCCCGCCGACGGGCCAACAACCGTGGCGGCGGCCCGACAACCGTCCGTTGTTCATGCAGCCGACGAGGCCCCCGGAGGCAGCTCCAGCTCGAACCAGACCACCTTGCCGTCGGCGGTCCGGCGGCTGCCCCAGCGGTGCGCGAGCTCGTTGACCAGGTGGATGCCCCGGCCGCCCTCGTCCTCGGAGCGGGCGCGGCGGATCCGGGGCGTCTCGGCCTCCTGGTCGGCGACCTCGACGGTGAGCACCCGGTTGCAGAACAGCCGCAGCTGGGTGGGGGACCCTGCGTGCACCAGGGCGTTGGTGATCAGCTCGCTGGTGAGCAGTTCGGCCCAGTCGGCGAGCGCGCCGAGCCCCCAGGCCTCCAGCGTCTCGCGGGTGAAGCGGCGCGAGTGCGCGACCATCGCGCGGTCGCCGGTGAGCGGCAGGGTGGCGATCCGGTCCGCGCCGTGCGGGCGGACCTGCGCCATGATGACGGCGATGTCGTCCTCGCTGGTGCGGCCGGTGAGCCGGGTCAGCACGGCGTCGCAGGTCTGCTCCAGCGAACGCTGCCGGTCGGCGACCGTGCGGCGGAGCAGCTGCAGGCCCTCGTCGAGGTCGCGACCCCGGCGCTCGACCAGGCCGTCGGTGTAGAGCACCAGGATGCCCTCCTCGGGGAGGGTGAACTCGGCGCTCTCGAAGGGGACTCCGCCGACGCCCAACGGGGTGCCGGTGGGCAGCTCGATCAACTGCGCCCGGCCCTCGGTGTCGGCGACCACGGGCGGCAGGTGCCCGGCGCTGGCCGCGGTGCAGCGGCGGTCCACCGGGTCGTAGACCACGCAGACGCAGGTGGCGAACTGCCCTTCGCCGACGGCCGTGGTGGCCTCGTCCAGCCGGTGCAGCACCCGCGCCGGGTCCAGGTCCAGCGTGATCAACGTCCGTGCCGCCGTCCGCAGTTGGCCCATGGTCGCGGCGGCCCGGATGCCGTGGCCCATGACGTCGCCGACGATCAGGGCGACCCGTCCGGAGGAGAGCGGCACCACGTCGAACCAGTCGCCGCCGACCTCGCTGACCACGCTGCTGGGCAGGTAGCGGTAGGCGATCTCCAGGCCGAGGGTGCGGTGCACCTCCTGCGGCAGCAGACTGCGCTGCAGCATCAGCGCGGTGTCCCGCTCCCGGCGGTAGAGCCGGCTGTTGTCGATCGCGAGCGCGGTGCGCGCGGCCAGCTCCTCGGCCAGCGAGCGGTCCGCCGGGCCGAACGGCGCCGGGTTGCGGGTCCGGACGAACTCCGCGCCGCCCAGCACGTGCCCGCGCGCCACCAGCGGCACCATCAGGTACGAGTGCAACCCGGCGTCCAGCCCCGGCTGCACCCGGTCGGGGGAGGCGACGATCCGGCGCAGCTCGTCCTCGGTCACCTCGGACACCAGGATCGAGCGGCGGGTGCGCAGGCTCTGCGCGTACAGCCGGGCGGACTGGGAGGTCTCGCCCACCTGGTCGGCGGCCTCCGTCATGCTGCCCTCCTCGGTCACCTCGCCGACCGCCACCGCGCGCATCAGCACCCGCCCCTCCGGCGGGACGGCCCCGGGCTCCTCGCCGCTGAGCACGGCGTCGCGCAGGTCCACGGTGACGAAGTCGGCGAAGCGCGGGATCACCACCTCCACCAACTCCTGGGCGGTGCGGTGCAGATCGAGCGTGGTGCCGATCCGGTTGCTGGCCTCGTTCAGCAGCGACAGCCGCTGCTGGGCGGCCCACGCCTCGTCCAGGGCCCGCTGCCGGGCGGCCGCCGCGTCGCGCTCGCGGGTGAACAGCAGCGCGTTGTCGATGGAGACGGCGGCCCGTACCGCCAACTCCCCGGCCAGCGCGAGGTCGTCGTCCCCGTACGGCCGCTCGACGAGGGTCCGGTAGA
Source organism: Kitasatospora sp. NPDC096140 (assembly GCF_040303045.1). NCBI lineage: Bacteria > Bacillati > Actinomycetota > Actinomycetes > Kitasatosporales > Streptomycetaceae > Kitasatospora > Kitasatospora sp. NPDC096140. Next base: position 46,335 of record NZ_JBEOUW010000039.1, on the reverse strand, counting down.
AGCCCGCGACACCGACCGGGGTGCCGCGCGCGATCAGCGGGACCACCATCAGCGAGCGCACGTTCTGCTCCCGGATGGCGGCGGTGCGCACCGGGTCCTCGGCGAACCAGGCCAGGCCCTCCTCGTCCATCCGCGGCACCAGCACCGGTTCGCGGTGCGCCAGGCTCCAGGCGTACGGCGAGCCGGACGGGAAGCGGTGCACGTTGCCGGTGCGGGCGATCGGCTGCAGGGTCGAGCCGTGCACCGAGTGGAAGGCCATCCGCTGCAGCAGCGCCGAACCGTCCGCCGGGGCGCGGGCCTCGCGCTCGCCGCGCACCAGGTCGTCCAGCACCTCCACGACCACCGTGTCGGCCAGCCTGGGCGTCGCCACCTCGGCCAACTCCTGCGCGGTCTGGGCGAGATCGAGCGTGGTGCCGATCCGGGTGGAGGCCACGTTGACCAGCGCGAGGCGTTCCTGCGCGGCCTTGGCCTCGCGCAGCGCCTGCTGGCGGGCCAGCACCGTCTGGTGCTGGCGCAGGTACAGCCGGGCGTTGTCGATCGCGACGGCGGCCCGCGAGGCCAGCTCGTCGCCGAGCGTGATGTCGGCTTCCGCGAAGGACTCGCGCTCACCGCGCCGCGAGTACACGACCATGCCGAGGGTGGTGCCGCGCGCCACCAGCGGGGTGATCCGCACCGTGCGCGGCCGGTCGCCGAGGAAGGCCTGCCGACGGCTCTCGTTGATGCCCTCGCTCAGCATCGGCAGTTCCCAGGACGGGATGACCACCGTCCGCCCGGTGGTCAGCGCGCGGGCGTACGGGGAGTCCGCCGGCAGCTCGTAGACGGTGTCCACCGGCAGCGCGTCCGACGGGTAGAGCGGGTCCGCGGTGGCCAGCGCCAGCCGGCGCACCAGCTGCGGGGCGTCCAGGGCGGGCGGCTCGACGTTGCGGCCGGCCACCAGCGCCTCCAGGGCGAACACCCCGCTGATGTCGGAGAGTCTGGGCACCATCGCGTCGGCCAGCTCCCGGGCGGTCTGCCGCAGGTCGAGGGTGGTGCCGATGGACGCGGTCGCGTCGACCAGCAGGGCCAGCCGCTCCTGGGCGCGGGCCGCCCGGGCGTCGGCCCGGAACCGCTCGGTGACGTCGATGACGGTCGAACTCACGCCGAGCACCCGCCCGCTGCGGTCCTCCAGGCGGAAGTAGGAGGCCGACCAGGCGTGGTCGTGCTGCGGGTCGCCCGGGGTCCGGCCGTGCGAGCGGGCGTCCACCACGGGCTCGCCGCTCTCCAGCACCCGGCGCATCACCGCCTCGGACTCCGCGCCGTTGATCCCGGGCAGTACCTCGCTGAGCCGGTGCCCCACGTGCTCCTCGGGGGACAGGCCGTTGGCCCGGGCCAGCGCCTCGTTCAGCCGGATGAACCGCAGCTCGGTGTCGTACACGGCCATGCCGACCGGGGCCTGCGTGAAGAAACCGTCCAGCACGGCGAGGTCCGCCTGGATCCGGCGCAGCGTGGTCACCTCGGAGGCCACCGCCAGCACCAGCGGCTCACCGCCGGGCCCGCGGATCGGGTGGGTGCGGAACTCCAGGTTCACCATGTGCCCGTCGCGGTGGCGCACCGGGAACACGCCGGTCCAGGCCCGGCCCGCGAGGATCCGCTGGAACAGCTGGAGGACCTCGGGCCGCTCCTCGTCGGTGGTCAGCAGCTTGGCCGCCTTCGTCCCGACCGCCTCTTCCACGGGGTGACCGAGCAGCGCCTCCGCGTCGCTGCTCCAGTGCAGGATCCGCCCGTCGGCGGCGATCAGCGCCGTGGCGATCGGAACCATCAGCAGGGCGTCCTGCCGCGGCTCCGCCCCGCGCTGCGCGTTGTCGTTCACCATGGCCAGAGAACCGTCCCAGAACCGTCCGGAGATCGTTCCCACCAGCCCTGCCATCTTCGCACGCGGCCCCGGGCCGCCGCTCACCGTGGCAGCAGGCGCTCCAGGTGGAACTCCTCCCAGCGCTCGGGCTCGGCCTTCAGCGACCGGACCAGGTACCGCCCGGGCGGCAGGTCGACGGTCAGGTACTCGCTGCTCTCCAGGGCGTCCGGGCCGTCGTGGAACACATCGGTGAGCAGGTACCGCCCGGCGGTCAGCTCCAGGACCGGCCCGTCCTCCCACGTCCCCGACCGCAGCGCCTCGCGTACCAGCGGCCGGACGTCGTCCGAGCAGTCGAAGAGGAGGGGCCGGACGAACACCCGCTCCTCCGGCAGCCAGCCGATCGGCAGCGGCTCCCCGCCCAGCACCAGCACGGCCTCCCGCCCGGGCACCGGGTGGGCGGCGGCGTAGTCCCCGGCCGTCTCCACCACGGCCTCCTGGCAACCCTCCCAGCCCTCGACGGCCTCCTCGGCGAGCAGCACGAAGAGCCCCGAGTCGGTTCCGTCCAGCCAGCCCCGCGCCGCGGTGATCATGTGGGAATCCTCGCACGTCGGACGGGGTGCGGCGGTCCCGCGGGGGTGCTCCGGCGGTCCCGCCGCGGGGTTCGAACCGGCCGCCGCGCCGACCGGGCCGCCGACGGGGCCGCCGGCCGGGTGCCGGCGGCCCCGCTCACGGGCGGGTGCCCGGGAGCCCTCAGGAGTGCCCGGAGCCGTCGAACCGCACCTCCGGGTCGGCGGCGGTCGGCCCGTCGAGCAGCGGCTGCTCGATGCCCTTCAGCTGCAGGTCGAAGAAGGCGCCGACGTACCGGCGGGTCAGCTCGATGCCGCGCAGGCCGGACAGCGTGGTGCCCGGGTCCTGGGGGAGGCCCAGCTTCTCCATGAACAGCGGGAAGTCGGTGAGGCTGCCGTGGTTGGAGCCGTCGACGGTCAGCCAGCGCTTCCAGCCGTCCAGGTTGGGCCAGCTCTGGACCCAGCTGCTGTCCTCGGCGCCGCCGGGCAACGGGTGCCCCATCATCAGGTACGGCTTGCCGCCGATCCCGGAGGCGGGCACCAGGACGTCCATGCTGCCGTCCAGGTCCGCCCCGGCCTGGATCCGGTCGTCGGTGAGCAGGGCCGGGACGGTGGCCGCGCCGCCCGCCGAGTGCCCGGCCATGCCGATCCGGTCGCGGTCGATCATGCGGGCGTAGCGCCAGGCCGGGTGCGGGCGGTCGGTCAGGCGGTCGAGGACGAAGGACACGTCCTTCGCGCGGCTCTCGTCGACCTTCGACCAGTCCTTGGGGCGGCCGCACATCACGCAGGGCAGCGTCTGCCCGTCCGGGAAGGTCGTCCCGGTGTTCTCGTAGGTGTGGTCGATCAGCGCGACGACGTACCCGCGGCTGGTCAGGTCCTCGGCGAGGCCGGTCAGTGAGGTCCGCGGCATGGTGAAGCCGGGCGACAGCACGATGAGCGGGTAGTGGCCGCCCTGGGGGCGCGCGCCGGACTCCGCCCACGTCCGGGCGCCGGTGATCGCCTCGGTCGGGATGGTGTTGCCCGGCACCTTGGTGTCCAGCAGGGCGCGGGCGGCACCGTCGGTCATGTACGGCGTCGGGCTGCCCGTCCCGGCGTGTGCGGGGTAGTACATCGAGACCATCAGCTGGCGAGGGCCGGCGGAGGGCACCCACGGGTCCGGACGGTTCTGGTCCACCAGGTGCAGGACCTCCTGCCCGACCGCGTACGGCCCGGTCGGGCGCGGGAGCTCGATGTGGACGGCGGCCGGGGTGGTGGTCGGAGCGGTGGCGGTGGCGGTGGCGGTGGCGGCCCCGGCCGGGGTGGTGGGCGCGGCCAGGGCCGGCACGGCGACGGCTACGGACAGCGGCAGCGCGAGCAGCAGGGCTGCCGCGGCGGCAGTGGTGCGAAGTCGGCTCATATCGGCGACGGTAGGCTGCCGGCAAGGGAACTGACGTCCACTCAGCGGAGTACTGATCCCCTCCGGGAGGAGCCCTTCGCGTCCCCTAGGGGGCCGCGGTCCGGAGTTCCTCCAGGAAGTCCGCCACCGCTCGGGCGTTGGGCACCGGGAAGGTGAGCGGCAGGCCGGCCGAGTGCGTCCGGATCTCCAGCTCTCCGAGGTCGGACGCGCGGGCCGACTCCACCTCCGCCCAGCGGTAGGCCTCCGTCGCCGCGAGCGGGTGCGGCGGCCGGTGCACCAGGCCGCCGGCCGTCACCGTCAGTCGCCCCCGCGCGAACCGGACGCTCCCCTCGGTGCCCAGCGACTCGTGCAGTACGGCCCGCAGCCCGGGGGAGAGGCGCACCTCCAGCTCCCGGAACAACCGGCCCAGCCCGCGCAGGTGCTCCAGCACCACCGGCTCGTCCGCGCCGGCCGGCCATATTCGCCCCTGCTCGCGGACCCCGCGCCGCCCGCCGGGAACGTACTCGGTGGCCTCCACCGCGCTCCACGGCAGCGTGCGCTCGCCGCCGTCCGCCGCGACGAGCACCAGCCCGCCCTCGTGGACGCGCACCGCCCGCGGCCCGGCCACCGGCCGCAGCCACCCGAAGGCGCTTGCCGCCACCACCGCGACGGCCCCCACCACGGGCGCGGGCCACCACTGCCCGAGCGCCAGGCAGGTCACCACCGCGCCGACGGCCGCGCAGACGTCCACCCATGCCCGCGCCCGCCGAGGGACCGGCCGGAAACGCCGGTGCACCCGCACCACCGGGCCGAGCCGGTCGCCCGGCCCGCCGAGCCCGGTCGGCCCGGCCGCTCCGGCCTGCACGACCGGGCGGACCGCCCGCGCCCGCGTCGGCGACCACACCACCGCCACGTCGGCCCCTTTCTCTCGGCGGCCTCCCGTCGGAACCGCATCTGCCGGATCACCAGCATCGACCGTCCGCCGTACCCGGCAACAGTGCCAATCGGCACGTTTTGGCCTGAAACGACCCCGTCATCATCGCCTCCCGCCCGGAGCCCCCCGCGACCGGGGGTACACATCGGCAGGGGTCGCCGTCCGGCGCCGGGTGAACGTCCATCGGCGGCACCGGACCGGGACGGGCCGTCCATCCGGCGGTCGGGCCCCGCGGCCGGACACTGGGGTCAGGCGGACCGGCCGGCGGGAGCGACGCGGCCGTTCGTCGTCCGCCCCGCTGATCCCGGGCCGCCGTCCACGCTCCCGAGCGGCCCGCGCCCGCCCGTCCCCGTCACCCCGTCGTCGCGAAGTCCTGCTGCAGCCTGCGCAGCAGCGCCGTGCCCGCCGGGTCGGCCGACCGGCGGGTGTTGGCCAGCACCACCACCCCCACCTGCTTCTCCGGGTCGAAGGCCACGAACGAACGGAAGCCGCCCGTACCGCCGTTGTGCCAGATCTGCAGGTGGCCGCCCTGCTGGGAGTGCAGTCGGTGGCCGAGCCAGCCCAGGTGCATCCAGGCGAACGGGTTGACCCGGTGCCTGGTCTCCCGGGTGAGCGTGATCGCGGGCGCCAGCGGCGCGTCGGGCTCGCGCTCGGCGGTCAGCTGGGCCCGCAGCAGCACCGCGAGGTCGGCGGCGGTCGACCGCAGCCCGCCCATGCCCGGCACGGCCGCCAGGTCCCAGTAAGGCACCGGCCGTCCGCCCGTCGTGTGCCCGTGCGCGAGCCGCCCGGAGCGCTCGGCATCCGACCGCACGTGGGTGTCCGTCAGTCCCAGCGGTTCGCAGACCTCGCGCGCCACCAGCTCCTCGTACCCGGTGCCGGCCCGGTGCGCGAGGGCCAGGCCGAGCAGCCCGGCGCCGAGGTTGGAGTAGCGGAAGCTGTGTCCGGGTGCGGCCCGCAGGCGGGTCCGGGCGAGTCCGTCCAGCACGTACTCGGCCGTGCAACCGGCGTACGGATCCGGGTCGTTGGGCCTGAGCAGGGCCTTCGACAGCATGCCCCGGGGCAGCCGGGGGAGCCCCGCGGTGTGGGTGGCCAGGTGCCGCAGGGTGATCGGGCGGCCGCCCCGGCCGGGGACGACGACCCGGCTGCCGCCGCGCGCGTCGGCGAGCACCTCGGCGAGCGGTTCGTCGAGCCGCACCGCGTCGTCGAGCGCCAGCCGCGCGAGCACGAGCGAGGTGAACACCTTGGTGACGGATCCGATCTCGAAGACGGTGTCCGGCCCCGGCGTGCTTCCGCCGGGCCCCGTCCGCCCGGCACCGCGGATCTCCGTGTCACCGGCGGCCAGCCCGGCGACCACCGCGCCGACGTGCCGGTCCGCGAGCCGATCGACCGTCTGCTGCACGACGCGCGCGAGTTCGTTCATGGCAGTGAGCCTAGGCGGGCCGACCTGCCGGATCGTCAGCCCCGGAAACGATTTCGGCCGCCCCCGATGATCCTCCGGGTGTACGTCCGGCCGCGTTCCGCACGCTAGGAGCCCGCGCGGCGGGACCCTGTGCGGCGGGACCCCGTGCGGCGCGCCTCGGCACCTGACGGCACCTCACCGCACACCGCGGCACCTCACGGCGCACCTCGGCGCGGCGCTCATCCGGCCGGTGCGGCCAGAGCCGCCCGCAACCGGGCCGCGACCTCCGCCGCCCCCGCCTCGTCCGGGTACTTCCCCCGCGGCCAGAAGAACCCGCGCAGCCCGTCCTTCGGATTGCGCGGCACCACGTGGACGTGCAGGTGGGGCACGGACTGGCTGATCCGGTTGTTCGCCGCCACGAAGCTGCCCGCCGCGCCCAGCCCGCGCTCGACGGCCGCGGCCACCCGCTGCACGCGCAGGAAGAACGGCCCCACCTCGTCCGCCGGCAGGTCCGCCAGGGTCCGGTGGTGGGCGCGCGGCACGACCAGGACGTGGCCGGGGAACAGCGGCCGGCGGTCCAGGAAGGCGACCGCCGCCTCGTCGTCCAGCACCCGGTACGCGGGCTCCGCGCCCGCCACCACCGCACAGAAGACGCAGTCCATCCGTCCATTCAAGCCACCGGTGGTCCCCCCGGCACCCCGGCAAACCCCCACGGCCGAGCCTTCACCCGACCGGGTGCCGACCGGGTGCGCCCGCCCCGCCGCCGGGCGCACGGTGCTGCAGGGGGCCGATCAGCGCGCGCCCCGCGCGCCCCACGAGGAGGTACCCGGATGTCGGGCAAGTTCGAGGTCTACGAGGACTCCGGTGGCAAGTACCGGTTCCGGCTCAAGGCGGGCAACGGCGAGATCGTCGCCACCGGCCAGGGCTACGCCAGCAAGGAGGCCGCCCACAAGGGCGTCGACGCCGTCCGACGGGCCGCCGACGGCGCGGCCGTGGTGGACGTCCCCAAGGCCGCCTGAGCGCCCGGAGCGCGGAGCCCGGCGGGCGCGGGCACACCCGCCCACCGGGCACGTCGCCCCCCGGCACCCCCAACGCTCCCGGCACCCCCACCCGCCGCAACGCGGCCGGACCTCACTCGTACCGGTACAGCAACGCCTCCCGCTCGTTCTGCTCGATCATCGCGATGGTCAGCGACTCGTCCCGCAGGTGCGAGAGCGTGATCTCCGCCGAGGTCGGCTGGGTGTCCTCGGCCAGCCAGTTCTCCGGCTTCCACGCCGAGGCGCGCAGGAGCGACTTCGGGCAGTGCGCGTACACCTCCTCCACCGCGACGACGATCGCGCTGCGCGGCGGCTTGCCGACGGCGGTCAGCTGGCGCAGCAGCTCCGGGTCGGTGGAGACGCAGGCCCGACCGTTCACCCGCAGCGTGGTGTCGCGGCCCGGGACGACGAAGAGCAGGCCGACCCGGCCGGTCTCCAGGATGTTGTGCAGGGTGTCCAACCGCTTGTTGCCGGTGGCGTCCGGGATGGCCAGGGTGTACTCGTCGAGCACCGAGACCACTCCGGCCGGCCCGCCGCGCGGGGAGACGTCGCACCGCCCGGCGGCGTCGGCGCTGGCGACGAAGACCAGCGAGGAGCACGCGATCAGGCGCTGCGCGACCTCGTGCAGGTGGTCGACCTGCTTGCGGCGCGCGTGGTCGCCGGGCTGCTCGTAGATCTCGCGCAGCTGGGCGGCGTCGCGGAGGGCCCCCGCGCGGAGGGCCTCGAACAGGCCGCCCGGCCGGTCCGGACTGGTGCTTGACGGAACGACAGCTTCCGGTGTGGTGGTCATACCGGGAATGTAGTGCAGGCCCTGCGGCACGCCAGTGGCAGATCGTTCCGGAACCCCCGGCCGAAGCTCGGCTCCACCCCTCGCCACCAGCGGTTTTACGCCCATAATGGGGCCAGGGACTCCAGCCAGCCGGAGGTGGTGGTCGTGATCGTCAGAATCTGGGCCGGGCAGGTGCTCGCCGGTCGCATCGAGGAGTTCTGCGCTCACCTGACCGCCCAGGTGATCCCGCAGCTGGGGCGGACGGACGGCTGCCTCGGCGGCGAACTGCTGCGCTCGGTGTCGGAGGAGAACGGGCACCGCGTGCTGGTGGTCAGTCGCTGGCGGGACGAGGACGCCCTGCGCGGGTACGCGGGGCCGATGTGGCGGATCCGGCCGGTGTGGTCGGAGGGCGAGCTGCGCTACCTCGCCCACCCTCCGGAGGTCACCCACTTCCTGCAGATCGGCACGCCCGCCACGCTCTGAACCGCGCGAAGCCCGAACCGCCCGAAGCGGAGACCCGGGCTCACACCGACAACGGCACCGGGTGGATCTCGTCCGCCGGGTGACCGGTACGGCTGTGCACCCGCTGCACGGCCTCCTTGGAGGGCGCGTCGGAGAGGCAGTACACCGTGCCCGACTCCGGGTCCGCCCACGCCTGCTCGAACTGGACGCCCTCGTCTCCCTGGGCCGCCAGGTCGGCCGCATGGGCCTGCCTGAGCTGCTCGGCCGTGATCCCGGCCATCCCGTGGTGGACGTCCATGAACTTCGCCATGTCCCTCGCCTCCGTTGCCTCGGTGCGTCACCGGCAGGGCCCCCACCTCAAGCCTCACCCCCGCCGCCCGCCTCCGCCACCAGACCGGCCCCGACGCGGCCGACGAAGCCCCACGACGCGGCCCGCTCCACGAGGCCCGCCCGGCGAAGCCCGCTCCACGAGGCCCGCCCACAGCGCGTAGCACCCCGACGCGCATTCCCCGCAAGTCCGTGAAACAGACCACAGCGGAAGGCACTCCCTGGCCTTGCGTCGGCCGTGGCAGAATGACCGCAACAGCAGTGACGTTCAGCGCACTCCGGGGTCGGTGAAAATCCGAACCGGCGGTTACAGTCCGCGACCCGTCCGCAGCCAGCGGCCGGTTGACCAGGTGAAATTCCTGGACCGACGGTTAAAGTCCGGATGGGAGGCGTGCGCGGGCGGACGAAGAGCAGTACCCGTGGTCCGTCGTTACCGGACCGGACCGCGGTCAGGTGTACGGCGGGAGCGGTGTCTCCCGGGCCGGGCGAGCGATCTCCCGGCGGCCTCGGCATCCCGGCGACGGGTCGTGCCGCGGGTTCGCGCACCGGTGCCCGTCCGTGTCATCTCCCATGCCGCCCCGGAGTCCGCGCCCCAAGCGCGAGGAGAACCCGGGTGTTCACCGGCATCATCGAAGAGCTCGGCGAGGTCGTGTCGATCGAGGAGATCGGCGACTCCTCGCGGATCCGCCTGCGCGGCCCGGTGGTCTGTGCGGACGCGGGCCACGGTGACTCCATCGCGGTCAACGGCGTCTGCCTGACGGTCGTCGACAGCCCGGAGGAACTGGCCGCGGGCACCGGTGAGTTCAGCGCCGACGTGATGGCCGAGACGCTGCACCGCTCCAGCCTCGGCGAGCTGAAGCCCGGCTCCCGGGTCAACCTGGAGCGCGCCATGGCGCTCGGTGCCCGCCTCGGCGGCCACCTCGTGCAGGGCCATGTCGACGCCACCGGGCGGCTGTTGAGCCGCGAGCCCGGCGAGCGCGACGCGAACGGCGAACTGCGCTGGGAGGTCCTGCGGTTCTCGCTGCCCGACACCATCTCTCGCTACCTGGTGGAGAAGGGCTCGATCACGGTCGACGGCGTCAGCCTCACCGTGGTGGAGGCCGCCCGGGACAGCTTCACCGTGAGCCTCATCCCGGCCACCCTCGCGCTGACCACGCTCGGCGCCAAGACCGTCGGCGAGAGCGTCAACCTGGAGGTGGACGTGCTGGCCAAGTACGTCGAGCGCCTGCTGGAGTCCCGCACCCTGCCGAACCTGCCGAACCTGCCCGGCCTGTCCGGCCCGCAGGGCGCGTCGACCGACGAGACCCCGGAGGAGTCCCGGTGAGCTGGCTCAGTGGAGAGGCGTTCACCGTCCTCGGTGAGCACGTGAAGTGGGCCGACATGATCGGCAACCTGCTCGGTTTCGGCGGCCTCGCGCTCGGCTGGCGCCGTTCGGTGTGGAGCTGGCCGGTCCAGCTGCTGTCCGGCGTGGTGCTGATCAGCGCCTACCTCGGGGGCCACGTCCCCGGCCTGATCGGCAAGCAGCTGATCGTGATCGCCACCGCCGCCTGGGGCTGGGCGCAGTGGCGGCGGGGCCGCCGGGACACCGGCACGATCGCCGTACGGTTCGCCACCTGGCCCGAGCGGGCCGCCCTGGTGGCGGGGACCGCGGCCGGGACCATCGCGCTGGCCCTGCTCTTCACCTCCTTCCCCAGCCTGTCCTGGAGCCCGTGGTCGGACGCCTACATCTTCGTGGGCACGCTGGCCGCGATGGTCGCCCAGGCCCGCGGCTGGCTGGAGTTCTGGTTCGCCTGGATCGCGGTCGACGTGGTCGGCGTCCCGCTCGCCTTCAACAGCGGCTACTCCTTCTCCGGCCTCACCTACTCCGTCTACTTCGTCCTGGTGCTGCTCGGCCTGCGCTCCTGGTGGCTGAGCACCCGTGAGCCGCGCACCAAGTCCGCCACCGTCCCGCAGGGAGCCACGGCATGACCGAGAACCAGTCCGACAAGGGCACCGCCGGGGTCGAGCTCGTGCTCGACCCGGTCGAGCGGGCGATCGCCGACATCGCCCTCGGCCGTGCCGTGATCGTGGTCGACGACGAGGACCGCGAGAACGAGGGCGACATCGTCTTCGCCGCCTCCGCGGCCACCCCCGAGCTGATGGCCTTCACCATCCGCTACAGCTCGGGCGTGATCTGCACCCCGATGACCGGCGAGGAGCTGGACCGCCTCAAGCTCCCGCCGATGACCCACGTCAACGAGGACCGCAAGGGCACCGCGTACACCGTCTCGGTGGACGCCCGCGACGGGGTCGACACCGGGATCTCCGCCGCCGACCGCGCCCGCACCGTCCGGCTGCTGTCCTCCGCCGGCACCGAGCCCGGCGACCTCACCCGCCCCGGGCACGTCTTCCCGCTGCGCGCCGTCGAGGGCGGCGTGCTGGTCCGCCCCGGCCACACCGAGGCCGCCGTCGACCTGGCCCGGCTGGCCGGGCTGCCGCCGGCGGGCGCGATCGCCGAGGTCGTCAACGACGACGGCACCATGGCCCGGCTGCCCGAGCTGGTCGCCTTCGCCCGCGAGCACGGCCTCGCGATCATCTCCATCGAGGACCTGATCGCCTACCGCCGCCGCACCGAGCTGCACGTCGACCGCGCCGCCGTGACCGCCCTGCCCACCGTGCACGGCGAGTTCACCGCCGTCGGCTACAAGGGCACCCTCGACGGCGTCGAGCACATCGCGCTGGTGGCCGGCGGCCTGGACGCCGACGGACGGCTGCCGGACGGCGAGGACGTCCTGGTGCGGGTCCACTCCGAGTGCCTGACCGGCGACGTGCTCGGCTCGCTGCGCTGCGACTGCGGCCCGCAGTTGGAGGCCTCGCTGCAGCGGGTCGCTGAGGCCGGCCGCGGTGTGGTGCTCTACCTGCGCGGGCACGAGGGGCGGGGGATCGGCCTGGCCCACAAGCTGCGCGCGTACGAGCTGCAGGAGCAGGGGCGCGACACCGTCGACGCCAACCTGGACCTCGGCCTGCCCGCCGACGCCCGCGACTACAGCATCGCGGCACAGATGCTGGTGGACCTCGGCGTCCGCTCGCTCACCCTGCTCACCAACAACCCGCAGAAGCTGACCGCGCTCACCGAGCACGGCCTGAAGGTCAAGGGGCGCGAGGCGGTCGAGATCGCGCCCGGCGAGCACAACCTGCGCTACCTGCAGACCAAGCGCGACCGGATGGGCCACGACCTGCCCGGCCTCGGCTCCTGAACCCACCCCACCCGCACGCCCCACCCGCACGCCCCACACGACAGATCGGACGAAGAACATGAGCGGCCACGGAGCCCCCGAGCTGACCATCGAAGGCGCCGCCGACCTCAAGGTCGCCGTCGTCGCCGCCCAGTGGCACGACGTGGTGATGAACGGGCTGCTGGACGGCGCCCACCGCGCGCTCAAGGAGCTGGGCATCGCCGAGCCGACCGTGCTGCGCGTCCCCGGCACCTTCGAACTGCCGGTCGCCGCCAAGCGCCTCGCCGAGCGCGGCTACGACGCCGTCGTCGCCCTCGGCGTGGTCATCCGCGGCGGCACCCCGCACTTCGACTACGTCTGCCAGGCGGCCACCACCGGCCTGACCCAGGTCAGCGTCGACACCGGGGTCCCGGTCGGCTTCGGCGTGCTGACCTGCGACAACGAGGAGCAGGCGCTCGACCGCGCCGGGCTGCCGGGCTCCGCCGAGGACAAGGGACACGAGGCCGTCACCGCCGCCGTCGCCACCGCCGCGGTGCTGCGCGCCGCGCTCTGAGCACCCGCCCGTACGGTCCCGGACCGTGGACGTCCACCGGACTGTCCACGGTCCGGGACCGTTTACCGTCCGCTCGCCCGCACGCCGTATGGTGGGCCCATCATGGCTTCGAAGACATTCGAGGAGCTCTTCGCCGAGCTCCAGCAGAAGGCCGCCACCGGCGACCCCTCGTCCTCCCGCACCGCGCAGCTCGTCCAGCAGGGCGTCCATGCGATCGGCAAGAAGGTCGTCGAGGAGGCCGCCGAGGTCTGGATGGCCGCCGAGTTCCAGTCGGACGAGCAGACGGCGGAGGAGATCTCCCAGCTCCTCTACCACCTTCAGGTGATGATGATCGCCCGCGGGCTGACGCTCGACGACGTCTACAAGTACCTCTAGACGACCGTCTGCACGTACCCCTCGAAGACGTCGACACGTACCCCCGAACCGGTCCGTACCGCACACCCCTCCCAACAGGTAAGGAAGCAACCTCCCATGCTGCGCATCGCCGTCCCCAACAAGGGTTCTCTCTCGGGTCCCGCGGCGGAGATGCTCCATGAGGCCGGCTACCGGCAGCGGAAGGATCCCAAGGAGCTCGTCCTCGTCGACCCGAACAACGAGGTCGAGTTCTTCTTCCTCCGCCCGCGCGACATCGCCGTCTACGTCGGCTCCGGCCGCCTGGACGTCGGCATCACCGGCCGCGACCTGCTGCTGGACTCGCACTCCAACGCCGAGGAGGTGCTCGCCCTCGGCTTCGCCGGGTCGACCTTCCGCTTCGCGCGCCCCGAGGGCGTGGCGGTCGAGGACGTCAAGGGCCTGGAGGGCCTGCGGATCGCGACCTCGTACACCGGCCTGGTCGAGCAGCACCTCGCCGACCACGGCGTGAAGGCGACGGTCACCAAGCTGGACGGCGCGGTCGAGACCGCGGTGCAGCTGGGCGTCGCCGACGTGATCGCCGACGTGGTGGAGACCGGCACCAGCCTGCGCAACGCGGGCCTGGAGGTGTTCGGCGAGCCGATCCTGATCTCGGACGCCGTGGTGATCCGCCCCAAGGGCGCGGGCGAGGACTCGCGGGTGGAGCAGTTCCTGCGCCGCCTCCAGGGCGTGCTGGTGGCCCGCCGCTACGTGCTGATGGACTACGACATCCGCGCCGAGAACGTCAGCGCCGCCGTGGCGCTCACCCCCGGTCTGGAGTCGCCGACCGTCTCCCCGCTGCACACCGAGGGCTGGGTCGCGGTCCGCTCGATGGTGCTCCGCAAGGAGGCCCAGCGGATCATGGACGACCTGTGGGGCATCGGCGCCCGGGCCATCCTGGTCACCAACATCCACGCCTGCCGCCTCTGACCCGCTCGCACACTCGCGGGTAAAGAACGCTTCAATGGGGCGGGGACGCCGGTCGGCGCCCCCGCCCCCTCGCGCTGTCGCCACCAGAACCACCCCGGAGACCCACGTGTCCACGCCGCCCGTCGAGTTCCCCGTCACCTGGGCGCCGCGCCGCACCCGCGTCGTGCTGCTGCCGGTCTGCGTCCTGCTGGTGGTGCTGTTCGCGGTGCTGGCCGTGCTGCTCCCGGAGAACTGGCAGTTCAACGACCGGATCATGATGGTGGCCAGCGGCGTGCTGTTCGCCGCCGTCGGCCTGATGCTGGCCCGCCCCCGGGTGAGCGCCGACGCGGACGGCGTGACGGTGGTCAACTTCGTGCGCACGCGTCGGCTCGCCTGGGCCGAGATCGTCCGGGTCAACTTCCGCCAGGGCGACCCGTGGGCCACCCTCGACCTCGCCGACGGCACCTCGCTCGCCGCGGTCGGCATCCAGCCCGGTGTCGGCAAGGCGCAGGCGATCGCGGACGCCCGCGCGCTGCGCGACCTCGTCGAGCACTACGCCGCGGTCTGAGCCCGCCGGCAGTCGCCGCCACCGCGTCGGCACCCCCCCCGGCACCCCCCCCCGGCACCCCCCCCGGCACCCCCCGGCCGCCCGCCGCCACCGCCTCGCATCCGTGGCCCTGCGACCTGCGATTCCGGGCCCCGGCGGGTCCGAACACCCTTCCTACGTCCGTCCGGCTATGGTCTACGCTGGTAAAAGCAGGGCAAAGTGCGCCCTGCGCTGAAGCGAGCGCGAGAAGCGCCGCCCGTACCGACCTGAGGAGTGACACTCCCCCTCGATGGACGATCCGTCCGGTAGTACCTGCGCCGCCTCACTTCCGATCGCCGGAAGGCAGGCGGCACTGTGATCACCGCCTGGCTGCTGTTGTTCGCAGCCGTTCTCCTGATCCTCGCCAACGGCCTGTTCGTGGCCGCCGAGTTCGCCTTCGTGACCGTCGAGCGCGGGGCGGTGGAACGCTCCGCGAAGGCGGGTGACGTCCAGTCCCGCCGGGTCTCCAGGGCCCTGCGGCACCTCTCCTTCGAGCTCTCCGGCGCCCAGCTCGGCATCACCGTCACCTCGCTGGTGGTCGGCATGCTCGCCGAGCCGGCCCTGTCGACGCTGCTCGCACCCGTGATGTCCGGCCTCGGCGTGCCCGACGCGGCCGCCCGCGGCGTCGCCGTGGTCGTCGGCATGGTGATGGCCACCGTCGTCCAGATGGTGGTCGGCGAGCTGGTTCCGAAGAACTGGGCGATCTCCCGCCCGCTGCAGGTGGCCCGCGCGGTGGCCGCCCCGCACATGGCCTTCTCCTTCGTCTGCCGCCCGCTGATCAGCTTCCTCAACGGCGCCGCCGACCGTACGGTCCGCGCCTTCGGCGTCGAGCCGCAGGAGGAGCTGGGCCACGCCCGGACCCCGGCCGAGCTGGTCTCGCTGGCCCGGCACTCGGCCAGGGCCGGGGCGATAGACGAGGAGTCGGCGACGCTGTTCGTCCGCACCCTGGGCCTGGGTGAGCTGACCGCCGAGTCCGTGATGACCCCGCGGGTCGACGTGTCCGCGCTCCAGCGCGACGCCACCGCCTCCGACGTCGTCAACCTCACCCGGGCCACCGGCCTGTCCCGCTTCCCGGTCTACGCCGACAGCCTGGACGAGGTCACCGGCATCGTGACGCTCAAGGACGCGCTCGCCGTTCCGGCCGCCCAGCGCGGCCTGGTGCGGGTCGCCGAGCTGTCCTCGCCGCCGCTGCTGGTGCCCGAGACCCTGCCCGCCGAGACGCTGCTGGAGCGGCTGCGCCGGCTCCAGCCGATGGCCATCGTGGTCGACGAGTACGGCGGCACCGCCGGCGTCGTGACCGTCGAGGACATCGTCGAGGAGATCGTCGGCGAGGTGCAGGACGAGCACGACCCCGACGACCACCCCGACCTGTTCGCGCTGCCGCCCGTCAACGGCCTGCCGGTCTGGGAGGCCGACGGCCGCGCCCGGATCGACCAGCTGGAGGGCATCGGCCTGAACGCCCCGGACGGCCCGTACGAGACGCTGGCCGGCCTGGTCGCCGACCTGCTCGGCAAGCTCCCCGAGGTGGGCGAGCAGGCCGAGCTGCCCGGCTGGCGGTTGACCGTGACCGGTGTCGACCGCCACCGCACCAGCCGGGTCCGGGTGGAGCGCACCGTCGGGCCCGCGTCGTTCGGCGAGGACGGGGAGGACGTCCGATGACGGTGCTCCAACTGGCCGTCGCACTCCTGCTCCTGCTCGGCAACGCCTTCTTCGTCGGCGCCGAGTTCGCCGTGGTGTCCGTGCGCCGCAGCCAGATCGAGCCGCTCGCGGAGGCCGGGCACAAGCGCGCCCGCACCGTGCTGCACGCGCTGTCCAACGTCTCCGCGATGCTGGCCGCCGCCCAGCTCGGCATCACCGTCTGCTCGCTGGGCCTCGGTGCGCTCGCCGAGCCGACCATCGCCTCCCTGCTGGAGGGCCCCTTCCACGCGCTCGGCGTGCCGGCCGGCCTGATGCACCCGCTCTCGTACGGGATCTCGCTCGCCGTCGTGGTGTTCCTGCACATGGTGATGGGCGAGATGGTGCCGAAGAACATGGCCATGGCCGGCCCGGAGAAGGCCGCGCTGTGGCTCGGACCGCCGCTGGACCGGCTGGCCCGCTGGCTCGCCCCGGTGATCCGGATGCTGAACGCCTTCGCCAACGGCATCCTGAGGCTGTTCCGGGTCGACGCCAAGGACGAGGTCGAGTCGGTCTTCACCACCGAGCAGCTGATGTACCTGCTGGCCGACTCGCGGGACGCCGGCCTGCTCGACGAGGAGCGCCAGGAGCGTCTGGAGGACGCCCTGGAGCTGGGCCGCCGCCCGGTCACCGAGGTGCTGCTCAAGCCCGAGCAGCTGGTCACCGTGGACACCAAGGCGACCGCCGCCGAGGTCGAGGAGCTCGCCCTGCGCACCGGCTTCTCGCGCTTCCCGGTCACCGACGGCGACCCGGCCGGCCACGGCTACCTCGGGTACCTGCACCTCAAGGACATCCTCGACGTGGACGACCCGTCGGCGCCCGTCCCGGCCCGCCTGTGGCGGCCGATCACGGTGCTGCGCGGCGGCCTCCCGCTGGACGACGCCCTCGGCGCGATGCGCCGCGCGGCCTGCCACCTGGCCGCGGTGCTGGACCAGGACGGCCGCACGCTCGGTGTGGTCATGCTGGAGGACGTCCTGGAGGAGCTGATCGGCGAGATGCACGACCCGGACCACCGCGCCACCGCCTAGCCACTTCCCGGCTCCTGGCCCCCGGCCCCTGGCCCCTGGCCCCTGGCGGCCCGGCCCCCGGTTCCCGACATCGGGAGCCGGGGGCCCGGCGTTCCCGGGTTCGCCGAGGGCGTGTCCGCTCCCGGCGATTCTGCCCAGAGCATGCAGCCGTTCCGTGCCGGCCACCCCCGGGGGAGAGTGGTCGGCATGAGACTTCTCCTGCTGGGTGGAACCAGGTTCGTCGGACGGGTCGTGGCCGAGGAGGCGCTGGCCCGGGGCTGGGAGGTGACGGCCCTCAACCGCGGCACGCAGCCCGCACCCGAGGGCGTCCGGGTGCTGAAGGGCGACCGCACGGCCGAGGACGGCCTCGCGGCGCTCGGCGCGGGGGAGTGGGACGCGGTGGTGGACACCTGGTCCTGGGCCCCGGCCGCGGTGCGCGACAGCGCCCGGGCGCTGAAGGGCCGGGTCGGCCACTACGCGTACGTCTCCAGCCGCTCGGTGTACGACTACCCGCTGGTGGCCGGCGGCGGCGAGTCGGCGCCCGTGGTGGCCTCCTCGCCGGACCTCACCGGGGAGGTGCCCTACGCCGAGGCCAAGCGGGGCGCCGAGCTGGCCCTGGAAGCGGAGTACGGCGGACAGGCCCTGCTGGCCCGCGCCGGGCTGATCCTCGGACCGTACGAGGACATCGGCCGACTGCCCTGGTGGCTCAACCGGATCGCCGAGGGCGGCCCGGTGCTCGCCCCCGGGCCGCGCGACCTGGCGCTGCAGTACATCGACGTCCGCGACCTCGCCGTCTGGACCCTGGACGCGGTGGTGGCCCGCTTCGGCGGCCCGTACAACCTGGTCAGCCCGTCCGGGCACGCCACCATGGGGGAACTGCTGGAGGCCTGCGTCCGCGTCACCGGCGCGGGGGCCGAGCTGCGCTGGACGGACCCCGAGCGGATCCTGGCAGCGGGCGTCGAGCCGTGGACGGAACTGCCGATCTGGCTGGCTCCCGGCCCGCTGTACGACTTCCTGCACACCGGATCGGTCGACCGCGCCGTCGGCGCCGGTCTGCGCTGCCGCCCGGTCGCGGAGACGGTCGGGGACACCTGGGCCTGGCTGCGGGCGATCGGCGGCACCGCGCCGCAGCGCTCGGACCGGGTCACGGTCGGGCTCGACCGGGAGCGGGAGGCGGCGCTGCTCAAGGGCTGAGACCGACGGCCGACGGCCGGGGGTGGTTCCGGTGGTTCCGAGCGGCCCGGCCCCGGAAGCCGATCAGCCCCGGCCGTCGATCAGCTCCCCGTACGCCTGGACGAGGTCAGGCAGCCGCAGCGTGGCCAGGTCCTCCCGGCCCGGCGACTCGCGCAGCAGCGACAGCCGCAGGTCCCGGTAGGCGCAGGACTTCTCGTACAGGGTGCGGATGAACCGGCCGTTGCCCAGCTCGTCGATCCAGCCCTCGCGGACGACGTGGGTGCAGATGCTGGCCAGCTCCTCGGCGGCGTCCTCGTCCCAGCCGTCGCCGTCCCGGCCGGCCAGCGCCGCGCCGATCGCGGTCAGCTCGCCGGGGCGGTAGCTCGGGAAGTCGACCCGGGTGGTGAAGCGGGAGTTGAGGCCGGGGTTGGTGGCGAGCAGCCGGTTCATGCCCTCGGGGTAGCCGGCCAGGATCACCACCAGCCGGTCCCGGTTGTCCTCGGCGCGCTTGAGCAGCACCTGCAGCGCTTCGTCGCCGTACGCGTCGCCCTTGGTGTAGCCGGAGTTGGAGAGGCTGTAGGCCTCGTCGATGAACAGCACGCCGTCCAGCGCGGAGTCGATCAGCTCGTTCGCCTTGACCGCGGTCTGGCCGAGGAACTCGCCCACCAGGTCGGCGCGCTGGGCCTCCACGAGGTGGTCGCCGGAGAGCAGGCCGAGGGCGTGGAAGACCCGGCCGAGGATGCGGGCCACGGTGGTCTTGCCGGTGCCGGAGGGGCCGGAGAAGACGAAGTGGCGCTTGGGCGGCTGGACCGGCAGGCCCTGTTCGGCCCGGAGTCGGGACATTCTCAACTGGGCCGACAGTGCGCGTACTTGGCGCTTGACCGGCTCCATGCCGACCATCAGCGAGAGCTCGGCCAGGGCGGCGTCCAACTCGCGCTCGTCACCGTCCGGCCGGGGTGCGGGCCCGGCGGCGGTCCGGGGCTGCGCCTGGCCTCGGACGGGCAGCGGCGGCGCGGCCGGGGCGGCCGGGGCGCCCGAACCGGACCGCTCCCCGGCGGCCTGCGGGGCGCCGTCCGGCAACGCCCCGTCGAGCGGGCCGCCGTCGAGCGGGGCTCCGCCGGGCAGTAACCCGGCCCCGGCCCCGGCGCCGGCGTCCGTCGGCACGCCGTCCGGCGCGGGCCCGTCCACCAGGCCGGCATCCACCAGACCGCAGTCGACCGGGCCGGCGTCCATCAGTCCGGCGTCCGCCAGTCCGGCGTCCACGAGGGGCCCGCCGCCCAGCACCCCGTCGCCGGAGACGGTCGCGCCGCCCTGCCCGGCCCCGGGCTCCTCGCCGTACCCCGGACCGGGCCCGTACCCGACGTCGTCCAGGAACCCCGCCTCGACGTCCGGCCCGCCGTCGCCACCCGCCTCGCCCCCGCCGCCGGCCGGGCTCCCGCCCGCCAGCAGCCCGTCCGCGAGCGCGTCCTCGGCCGCGATGGCGGCCAGCCGGGTCGCGGTGTCCATGAACGCCGGGTCCGCCCGGTGCACCGCCCGGTAGAGCGGCAGCGCCGCCGCGCTGCGCCCGGCGCCCTCGTACGCCCGGGCCAGCCAGTACCGCAGCTCCTTGCGCTGCGGCTGCTCGGAGCGGCAGCGGGCCAGCGAGGCGGCCAGCGGCGCCTGGGCCTGTGCGCACATGTCGAGGCGCACCCGCGCCATGCCCGCGAACAGCCCGGCCTCGATGCCGAGCAGCGGATCGTCCAGCAGCCGGTCGGTGTCCCGGATCAGCTGCTCCCAGTCCTTGAGCAGGTAGGAGCGGCAGGCGTACAGGAACCGGGCGGACGGGTCCTCGCTGGGGGCCGGGCACTGCTCCAACGCCCGGTCCAGCTCGGCGAGATGGCGGCCGTCCAGCCAGTGCGAGGCGTGCGCCAGCGCGAGGTCGCGGGCGTCCTCCAGGACGGGCTGCACCCACCAGCCCAGCCAGTACCAGGAGCTGAGCGGCCGTCCGTGCAGGCGCCGCTGCTCGCCGAACCGCTTCTGGTGGCGGTACATCGCCAGCAGGGCCGCCGAGGTGTCGCTGCGCAGCGCGTGCAGGCCGAGCCAGGCGTCGGCCATGCCGGGGTCCAGCCGGACGGCCGCCCGGAACTCCTCCTCGGCCCGCGCGTACGCACCGGCCGTGTAGGCGTCCATGGCGCGCAGCCAGGCCCGGTCGGCGAGTCGGTCCGGGCCGCCCGCCGTGCTGTCGGAACTGTCCAGCGTCGTCACTCACGCCCCCCGCGGTGTGGCCCGGGGCTCGGCCGGCGAGTCGCGTGCGTACAGCCTGGCCGGTG
This sequence comes from Kitasatospora sp. NPDC096140, assembly GCF_040303045.1. Lineage (NCBI taxonomy): Bacteria > Bacillati > Actinomycetota > Actinomycetes > Kitasatosporales > Streptomycetaceae > Kitasatospora > Kitasatospora sp. NPDC096140. The sequence continues at coordinate 25,819 of NZ_JBEOUW010000039.1, read as the reverse complement.
GTCGTCGAGCCCCTGCGGCGCATATGCGCCTGCCAGGAATCGTACCGGCGCCGGGCTGATCCGGAAGGGTGCCGCACGGGGTCAAATACGATCGCGCGCGCGGTCGTTGAGCGCTCGGGCGCCGAAACGGGCGGCGGGGGAGCGAGATTCGGAAGGGGACCGGACGGCGCCCCCGGCTCACGGGGGAACAAGCCGGGGACGCCGGGTCCGATGCGGCCGGACGCTTTCGTTCCGGCGGCTGAGGAGAACCTAGATCCTGGTGATGTCGCAGGTCAAGGCGCTTGTTGAAGGTTCACCGACGGTGCCCGGCGCGATCCGGCCGGTCACCCCGTCGACCCGCGTCACGGCGTACGGGCGGCTCGGGTCGGTGGCGAAATGCGCCGATTCGGCCCGCGCCCAGCCCGCCCAGAACTCGGCCAGATCCGGACCGTCCCGCTCCTCGCCGCGCCGACGGGCCGCGTCGGCGTCCAGCTCCATCCAGATCACCCGGGCCAGCCACGGCCGCACCGCCCGCCGCCCCGCGCCGACCCCCTCGACCAGCACCACCGGGGCGGCCGGCACCTCGGCCGTGCCCGCGAAGCGCCGCAGCGTCCAGTCGTACACCCGGTACGCGGTGTCCCGCCCGGCCGCCAGCGGCTCCAGCACCTGCTCGCGCAGCCGCCCGGTCCACCCGAAGGGCTCCTCGTGGGTGGCCAGGTCGTCGAGGTGGACCACCGGAGCCCCGCCGAGCGCCCCCGCCAGCCGCCCGGCGAAGGTCGTCTTGCCGGAGCCCGCGTGCCCGTCCACCGCGACCAGCCGCACCGCCCCGCAGGACGGCGGCAGCGCGCGCAGCTCCGCCGCGAGCGCGCTCAGCGCGTCGCCGGGAGTGCACCGGGCATGGGTGGGGAGGGTTCCGGAAGCAGCCACATCGTCAACCCTACGGTGCCGTAGCCCACCACTGCGGACAGTTCATCTGTGCAGGTCGTGACGGCAGCGCGGGTTTGGGGCATACTCGCCTTCGCCATGACTGTGAACGGCCGTTCACCGCAACCCGGTGCCGGTCGGTCCGACCTGCCCCACCCGCGCCGGACCCGCCAAACCTCGGCCCGGCGCCCGATCGAGGAGGCGACCGCCGCCATGACCCCGTCCCCTGTGAAAGCCGTGGAGCGCCAGCTGCCCAGTGACGAGGCGCGCGAGCTGCTGAGCCTCACCCGGGACCTGGTGCAGCGCGAGCTGCAGCCGCGCGCGGCGGAGGACGAGGCCGCCGGCCGCTTCCCGCGGGAGGTCTTCCGCACCCTCGGCGAGGCCGGCCTGCTCTCCCTCCCGTACGACGAGAAGTACGGCGGCGGCGAGCAGCCCTACGAGGTCTACCTGCAGGTCCTGGAGGAGCTCTCGGCCGGCTGGCTGGCCGTCGGCCTCGGCGTCAGCGTGCACACCCTCTCCTGCCACGCGCTGGCCACCTTCGGCACCGACGAGCAGCGCGACAAGTGGCTGCCCGGCATGCTCTCCGGCGAGCAGCTCGGCGCCTACTGCCTCTCCGAGCCGCAGTCCGGCTCGGACGCGGCCGCGCTGCGCACCCGCGCCGACCTCGACGGCGAGGCGTACGTGGTGAACGGCACCAAGGCGTGGATCACCCACGGCGGGCAGGCCGACTTCTACAGCGCCCTGGTGCGCACCGGCGTCGACGGCCCCAAGGGGATCAGCTGCCTGCTGGTCCCGGGCGCCCAGCAGGGCCTGTCGTCGGCCCCGCCGGAGCACAAGATGGGCATGCGCTCCTCGCCGACCGCCCAGCTGCACTTCGACGGCGCCCGGGTCCCCCGCGAGCGGCTGGTCGGCGAGGAGGGCCAGGGCTTCCAGATCGCGCTCGCCGCGCTCGACTCCGGCCGCCTCGGCATCGCCGCCTGCGCGATCGGCGTCGCCCAGGCCGCGCTCGACCTCGCCGTCGACTACGCGCGCACCCGGCGCCAGTTCGGCCGTCCGATCGCCGACTTCCAGGGCCTGTCCTTCATGCTCGCCGACATGGCCACCCAGATCGAGGCGGGCCGCGCGCTCTACCTGTCCGCCGCGCGCCTGAAGGACGCCGGCCGGCCGTTCTCCAAGGAGGCGGCGATGGCCAAGCTGTTCTGCACCGACACGGCGATGCGGGTGACCACCGACGCCGTCCAGGTGCTCGGCGGCTACGGCTACACGCAGGACTTCCCGGCCGAGCGCTTCATGCGCGAGGCCAAGGTGCTGCAGATCGTCGAGGGCACCAACCAGATCCAGCGCCTGGTGATCGGCCGCCACCTCACCAAGGGCTGACGCCCGGCCGCAGGACGCCCGACCGAGGGGTGTCGCCCGACCGCAGGGCGACACCCGTCGAGGGCGGACGCCCGACGAAGGCCCGCTGCCGGGGACGGTCCGGGTCTTCCCCCCAACGGCCTCCGGTCGTCACTCCAGGGTGCGGAGTGACGACCGGAGGCATTCGACTGTTCTGACGGAGAATCAACTCCCCTGCGCGGGGCGGGCGGTCAGCGCCGGACGAGACGGCGGCGCTGCTCCGGGATCGAGCGGAGCGCGGCGACGGTCGGGGCCGAGGGCACGGGCGGCACGGACTGGCCGATGGCCGCGATCCGCACCGGGCAGTGCGCCACCGCGTGCGAGAACGGCTGGGTGCGCCAGTCCAGCCCGTTCGGGAGGCTGAACAGCGCGTCGAACCCGGTCGGTTCGGTGTCCTCCGGGGCCTCCACCTCCGCCAGGTCGTCGGTGGGCGCGCCCGAACCCGGGCAGATCGCGGGGGCGAAGGGGTTCCAGGCGGTCGGCAGCAGGGCGTGCTGCGGCAGCCGCTCCTCGTCCGCCACCAGGGCGATCGGACGGCGGCACTCGGGGCAGTGGACCCGGAAGATCTCCCAGGTCTCGGCCTCGCCAGGATCGGTGCCCGGCGCGTGGTCGACCGCGAGGTCGTCGCGGCCGGTCGTATCGTCGGTCTCGTCGGCGCCCAGCACGCGCTGGTCAGTAGCAGGCATGAGGATCCCCCTAGGATCGGGCCCGGCGTGGTCATCCAGGGCCACAACCAGCACTTCCCTGTGACACGGACTCATAACCCTGCGGTGCCGTGCACCGCGATGCACCGGGTGTGTCCTTGGCCACACCGGCTGCCACATGCACCCGGCACGTGCCCGCGCAGTACCTGCGATCTCCCTCCGTGCCACCGCGTGCGCCCCCCGTGCACCCGACCGGGTAGGTTTGCCGACTGTGGAGGATCTAGACCAACGCATCGTCCAGCTGCTCCTTGAGGACGGCCGGATGAGCTACACGGACCTGGGCAAGGCCACCGGCCTGTCCACCTCGGCGGTGCACCAGCGCGTGCGCCGCCTCGAACAGCGCGGGGTGATCCGCGGCTACACCGCGATCGTCGACCCCGACGCCGTCGACCTGGCGCTGACCGCGTTCATCTCGGTCAAGCCCTTCGACCCCAGCGCCCCGGACGACACCCCCGAACGCCTCGCCGGCCTGCCCGAGATCGAGGCCTGCCACAGCGTCGCCGGCGACGAGAACTACATCCTCAAGGTGCGCGTCGGCGCCCCCGGCGACCTGGAGGACCTGCTCGCCCGCATCCGCAGCGCCGCCGGGGTCTCCACCCGCACCACCGTCGTGCTCTCCACGCCGTACGAGGCACGACCCCCGAAGCTCTGAGCCCGAACGGGCGAGGTGCAGACTTGGCCGCATGACCGAACGCACCCTCCCTCCTGGCCCGACCTCGGGCAGGAGGGGCCCCCGAACCGTCCTGCTGCGCGGCGGCGCCGTCTACAGCCCCGCCGACCCGTTCGCCACCGCGATGCTCGTCGAGGGCGAGCACATCGCCTGGGTCGGCAGCGACGGCGCCGCCGAGGCGTACGCCGCGACCGCCGACGAGATCGTCGAGCTGGCCGGTGCCCTGGTCACCCCCGCCTTCGTCGACGCCCACGTGCACGCCACCGCCACCGGACTGGCGCTCACCGGCCTCGACCTCACCGGCAGCCCCTCGTTGGCCGCCACCCTGGAGGCCGTCAGCGCCTTCGTCGACGCCCGGGCCGAGTCCGGCGGGGTCCTGATCGGCCACGGCTGGGACGAGACCGGCTGGCCCGAGGGCCGCCCGCCGACGCTCGCCGAACTCGACGCCGCCGCCCGGGGCGCCGCGCTCTACCTCTCCCGCACCGACGTGCACTCCGCGCTCGCCACCAGTGCGCTGCGCACCCTCACCGAGGGCCTCGCCGAGCGGCCCGGGTACGCCCCCGAGGGCCCGCTGACCAAGGACGCGCACCACGCCGTCCGGCAGACCGCGCTCGCCCGCCTCACCCCCGAGCAGCGCCGCCGTGCCCAGCACGCCACCCTGGCCCGCGCCGCCGAACTCGGCATCGGCGCCCTGCACGAGTGCGCCGGCCCGGAGATCTCATCCGAACAGGACCTGGCCGCCCTCCTGGCCCTGGCCGCCGAGGGCGAGGGGCCCGAGGTCTTCGGCTACTGGGGCGAGTCGGGCGGGGTCGAGACGGCCCGCCGGCTCGGCGCGGTGGGCGCCGGCGGCGACCTCTTCGTGGACGGCGCGCTCGGCTCGCGCACCGCCTGCCTGCACAGCCCGTACGCCGACGCCGAGCACACCGGCACCGCCTACCTGACCGCCGGTCAGGTGGCCGACCACGTCGCCGCCTGCACCGAGGCCGGGCTGCAGGCCGGCTTCCACGCGATCGGCGACGCCGCCGTGGCAGCGGTCATCGAGGGCGTCCGGGCGGCCGGCGAGCGGGTCGGCGCCGACCGGGTCAGGGCCCTGCGCCACCGCGTCGAGCACGCCGAGGCGCTGGACGACGAGTCCATCAAGGCCTTCGGCGAACTCGGCCTCACCGCCTCCGTGCAGCCCGCCTTCGACGCCGCCTGGGGCGGCCCGGAGGGCATGTACGTCCAGCGCCTGGGCGCCGAGCGGGCCGCCGCGCTCAACCCCTTCGCCGCCCTGCTGCGGGCCGGCGTCCCGCTGGCCTTCGGCTCGGACGCCCCGGTCACCCCGCTCGACCCCTGGGGCACCGTACGGGCGGCGGCCTTCCACCGGACCCCGGAGCACCGGATCTCGGTGCGCGCCGCCTTCACCGCCCACACCCGCGGCGGCTGGCGTGCGATCGGCCGCGACCAGGACGGCGTCCTGGTGCCCGGGGCCGTCGCCAGCTACGCGATCTGGGCGGCCGGGGACCTGGTCGTCCAGGCCCCCGACTCCCGGGTGGCCGGCTGGTCCACCGACCCGCGCTCCGGCACCCCCGGCCTGCCCGACCTCACCCCGGGCCACCCGCTGCCGACGTGCCTGCGCACGGTGGTCCGCGGCCGCACCGTCCACCAGCGCTGAACCCGGGCGTCCGCGCCGGACGGGCACCGGCGCCGAACCGGGCGCCGGCGCCCGACCGGATGCGGCGCTTAACCGGGTGAGGACGCGGCGCACCGGCCCGTAGGTTGACCACCATGACGACCGACCCGCTGGTACCCGCCGACTTCGCCGTCCCCCACGAGCTGCTCGCCCCGGAGTTCCGCCTGGAGCCCCTGGGCGAGCAGCACAACGCCTCCGACCACGCCGCCTGGACCGGCAGCATCGGGCACATCCGCGCCACCCCCGGCTTCGTCGGCCGCAACTGGCCGCCCGTGGACGGGATGCCGCCGGAGGAGAACCTGGCCGACCTGCGCCGCCACGCCGCCGACTTCGCCGCCCGCACCGGCTTCACCTACACCGTCCTGGAGCCGGCGGGCGGCGAGGTGATCGGCTGCGTCTACATCTACCCGGACCGCGAGGACCCGTCGGTGGTCGCCGTCAGCTCCTGGGTCCGGGCCGACCGCGCCGAGCTGGACGCCCCGCTCCACCGCGCCGTCTCCGACTGGCTCGCCGAGCACTGGCCGCTGGGCCCGATCCGCTACGCCGAGCGCTGACCACCGGGAAGCCCCGGGCCCCTACCACCCTCACCTCACGTCGCACCGACGTTCCGGGGTACCTTCTTCGCACAGCGTCCGAACAGCAAGCCCCCAGGAAGATGGTGCGCCGGTGGCCATTCCCGTCACCCAGGAGCGGTCCGGGACCGCGCCCGCGTCCGAGGAGCCGGCGCCCCGACCGGGCCGCGGTGCCCGTGCGCTCGCCAAGGTCCGTGCCGGGCTGCCCCGGACCGGCCTGGCGGCGCTGGCCGGCCTGCTGCTCGCCCTCGCCTTCCCGCCGTACGACCTCTGGCCGCTGTCCCTGCTCGGCGTCGCCGCGCTGTCGCTGCTCACCCGGGGCCGCACCTTCCGCCAGGGCCTGTGGACGGGCTTCGCCTTCGGCCTGCCGTTCTTCCTGATGCTGCTCAGCTGGCTGCGGGTGGTCGGCTGGGACGCCACGGTCGGCCTGTCCGTCGTCGAGGCGCTGTTCCTGGCCCTCCTCGGCGGCGCCCTTGCCGTCACCTCCCGGCTGCCCGGCTGGCCGCTCTGGGCGGCCTGCCTGTGGATCACCCAGGAGTGGGCCCGTGACCGGCTGCCGCTCGGCGGCTTCCCCTGGGGCCGGCTCGCCTTCGCCAACACCGCCACCCCGTACACCCCGCTCGCCGCGCTCGGGGGCGCGCCGCTGGTGACCTTCGCGGTCGCCCTCTCCGGTGCCCTGCTCGCCTGGGCCGCGCTGCGCCTGCGGGGCCCGCGCAGGGCCCCGAGGGCGGCAGCGCTGGCGGCGCTCGGCGCGGTCGCCGCGCTGCTCGCCGGCTACGTCGTCCCGGTGCCCACCGCCGCGGCCGACACGGTGAAGGTCGCCATCGTCCAGGGCAACGTGCCCAACCCGGGCATGGACTTCCTCGGCCGCCCGATGATGGTGCTCAACAACCACGCCTCGGCCACCGAGCGCCTGGCCGCCGACATCGCCGCCGGCAAGGTGCAGCGCCCCGACGTCGTGATCTGGCCGGAGAACTCCTCCGACCTCGACCCGTTCAGCGACCCGCTGGCCTACGAGCGCATCGACGAGGCCGTCAAGGCGATCGGCGTGCCCACCCTGGTCGGCACCCTGGTGGACGGCCCGGACGCGCAGCACGTCCAGAACGAGGGCATCGTCTGGGACCCGCGGAGCGGCCCCGGTGCCTCCTACACCAAGCAGCACCCCGTGCCGTTCGGCGAGTACGTGCCCTTCCGCGCCCAGCTGATGAAGGTGATCACCCGCCTCCAGCGGGTCGCCCGGGACTTCTACCCCGGCGACCACAACGGCGTGATGCAGCTCGGCCCGGCCCGGATCGGCGACGTCATCTGCTTCGAGGTGGCCTACGACGAGATCGTCCGCGACACCGTGGACAGCGGCGCCCGCGTCCTGGTGGTCCAGACCAACAACGCGACGTACGCCAAGACCGGCCAGCCCGAGCAGCAGCTCGCGATGAGCCGGCTGCGGGCCGTCGAGCACGGCCGGGCGGTGCTGATCGCCGCCACCAGCGGCATCAGCGCGGTGATCTCCCCGGACGGCACCGTCGAGCAGCGCACCCAGGAGCTGACGCCCGCCGAGCTGTCGGCGACCGTCCCGCTGCGCGACGGCACCACGGTGGCCGACCGGGTCGGCGCCGCCCCGGAGTGGACGCTGGCCATCGGCGGCCTGCTGGCCTGCGGTGCCGCGGTGCTGGTCGGACGCCGTCGGAAGGCCACCGGCGGAACACCGGCCGGGCAGGATTCGTTGGACCAGGTGGTGCCGTAGCCGGCCCGGATCTCCCGTGCGGCGCGCAGAGCACCGCTTGGAGTGGATTCGTACCGTGACGCAGCAAGCTACCCCCACCCGTCCGGCCCCGCGCGGCAGGCTCCGCCGGGTGCTGCCGCTGCTGATCACCGTCTGGCTGGTGCTGGAGATCTGGCTGCTGGTCCAGGTCGGCTCGTGGCTGGGCGGGTTCACCGTCCTGCTGCTGCTCGTCGCGGGCGCCCTGATCGGTGGCTCGCTGATCAAGCGGGCCGGGCTGAAGGCGTTCTCGGCGGCGGTCGAGCAGAGCAAGAACCCGCAGTCCCAGCAGCCGCAGACCGGCACCAGCATGACGGTGCTGGCGGGCGTCCTGCTGATCGTCCCCGGGTTCCTGTCGGACCTGCTGGCCCTGACCCTGCTGTTCCCGCCGACCCGGGCACTGTGGCGGGCGGCCGGGCGCCGGCTCGCCGACAAGGCGCTGCGCAGCGCCGGCGCCGTCGGCGCCGACCCGTTCGCGGACGCGATGCGGCTGCAGGAGCAGCTGCGCATCCACCGTCCGGACGGCAAGGTGATCCAGGGCGAGGTCGTCGAGCCCGAGGCGGGCCCGCGCGGCCCGCAGGGCCCGGACACCACCTACCGCCCGCCGATCGCGGGCTGACCGCCCGACCACCGGCCCGGGGCCCGCAGGCCCCGGGCCGAGCCGCATGCCTCTCCGGGACCCCGGAGGACGTGACCCGACCGGCCCCGGACAGCGCGAAAGGGACCCTGGAAACCAGGGCCCCTTTTCGCGTCCTCCCGCACGGGGCGGGAGCGAGGTCAGGCGCTCTTACGGGTGTCCCGCGGGTGCACCGCGAGGTTCATCCCTCCGGAGCGGAGCACGGCCAGCCGCTCGGCCAGCACCTCCTCCAGCTCCTCGCGCGTCCGGCGCTCCATCAGCATGTCCCAATGGGTGCGCGTCGGCTTGGTCTTCTTCTCCTCCGGCTCGTCACCGTCGAGAAGTGCCGCCTCCTGGCCACAGAAGCGACATTCCCAGGTCGGGGGGATCTCCGCCTCGACCGAGAAAGGAACCTCGAATCGGTGTCCGTTCTGACATGCGTACTCGACGGTCTGGCGGGGAGCCAGATCGATACCACGGTCGGTCTCGTAGCTAGTGGCCCCGAGTCGCGTGCCGCGGAGAGCTCGCTCGCTCATGAATCGTGCCTCCCGGGCTTATGGCCCACAGGACTAGTGGTCGCTGTTCTTCGTCGTTCGGTCAACGCTCGGCTTCCGACGAAGATTCCCGTCCCGGGACATGCGTCGTCTGTCGTGCCGCCCCTGTTTGTACCCACCTGCGCCCGATTTGTCACATCTGGCCGCTGATATCACCCCAGGTGTCACCTATTTCACATCTGGTGATCGTGGGGACTTTCTGTGTCGAGCGTACCGGGACGGGTTCCGACAGCGTCCGTCGGCCCCGTCCCGGCGCTGCGAGGGGTCAGGAGATCGGGCGCGATCGGATCATCGGCTCGCCCTTGGCGAGGTCGACCGGCCGGGTCTGCGGGGCCGGGTCGACCGGTGCGCCCAGCGGCGGGCGCTCCGGGCGGGGCGGCACGCCGGCGGCCGCCTCGGTGCGGGTGTCGCGGTGCGGCAGCAGGGCGATCACGGCGTCCCGCAACGAGGCCGGGGCCTCGTCGTCCAGCGGGTCGACGGTCGCCGGCACCTGCAGCCGGGCCGGGGCGCCGTTGCCGATCCGGGCGTAGCCGCGGCCGACCGGGGCGTGCGCGGCGGGCACGATGTCCAGCGGCGCGCCGAGCGCGGCCCGGGCCTCGTCCGGCCCGGCCGGGCCGAGCACCACGCGGGCCCGGGTGGTGGAGCGGACGGTCGGGGTGATCCGGTCCCGGGCCTCGACGTCCTCGGCGATCACGACGGTGACCCGGGCGGCCCGGCCGTGCCGCAGCGGGAGCTCCAGCAGGTCCTGCGGGTCGGGGCGGCCCTCGGCCTGGGCGAGCTCGCTCAGCTCGGTCGGGTGGTCCAGCAGCAGCCACAGCGGCCGGGTGGCGTCCTCGGGCGGGGTGGAGCCGGCGCGCCGGGCGGCGTTGAGCGCGGTGAGCCGGCGTTCGGTCTCCTGGGCCGCCCACTCCAGGGCGGCCAGGGCGCCGTGCAGGCTGGTCTCCACGGTGTGCACGCCGGGCCGGTTCACCAGGCAGGCGTGCTCGCCGGTGCCCGCGCCGTCGACGACCACCAGGTCGGCGTACGGGAGGGCCTGCAGCGCGATCGAGCGGAGCAGGCTGGAGGTGCCGTAGCCGGCGACGCCGAGCGCCAGCAGGTGCGGCTCGGAGGAGCGCGGGCCGGTGCGCCAGACCACCGGCGGCTGCTGGACGGTCGTGCCGCCCTGGGTGACGGGGATCGTCCGGGCGGTGCCGTCCTCGTCGGTGAAGCCCAGCACGATCTCGCCGGGGGCGGCCACGAACCGCTGGGCGACGACGTCGGTGGGCAGCGGGGCGAGCGCGGTGATCCGCAGCCGGTTGGACTCCTCGTCCCAGTCGAAGCGGTACTCCCGGGCCCGGCCGGCCTTGCCCTGGACGACCTGCTCGATCCGGGCCCGGGCGGCCGGCTCGGTGTCGGTGAAGTACGCGGGGTAGCCGAGTTCGAGCCGGGAGAGCCGGCCCTCGCCGTCGAACTCCCAGGAGCTGAAGACGTCCTTGTAGCTGCCCTCGAAGTGGTACATCGGGTTGGCGTCGTCGGGGCCGCACAGGTACGGGGTGAGGGCGGCGTAGAGGGCGCCGAGCTTGACGTCGGCGACGTCCGGCGCGGCCGGGGCGGACGGCGCCTTGGGCGCCCGGCCGGCCCAGGCGGCGCTGGCCATCAGGCCGACCAGGGCGAACAGCAGGCCGTGCGGCAGCAGGTAGATGCCGACCAGCATCGCGGCGGTCAGGAACAGCGTCGGGCCGCGGCGCTCCTTGGGGGTGGTCTGCCAGCGCCCCTTGGCCCAGGCGGCGTGGTGGCGCATGCCGCGGCCGATGACGGAGAGCGGGGCGAACATGTCGGAGGCGTGGTCCCCGGCGGTCCGGGCGATCTCGCGGCCCTTGCTGAGGTGGCGGTGCAGCGGCAACATTCCTTGACTCCCCGGGCGGGTGGGACGAACGGGTGGGGTGCGGAGGTGGGGTACGACGGGGCCCGGGGCGGTGGGATCCGCGCCCGGGCCGTTACGGGGTGGTGGCGGCTAGAACCTGATGCCGCTGAGCAGGCTCGCGAGGCTGGCGCCGCCCGCGGTGATGCTGGGGGCGATCGACGAGCCGGCGATGTAGAAGCCGAGCAGGGCGCAGACGATGGCGTGGGAGACCTTTAGCCCGTCCCTGCGGAAGAAGAGAAAGGCGATGGTGCCGAACAGGACGATGCCGGAAATCGAGAGGATCACGTTCCGCTCCTCGGGAGGGGGGACAAGCGGGGGTGGGTGTTACGGAAAGTGCATTAATCGTGACAAAAAGTAATAGATGATGGAACGGGGCAAACGGGTGGTTCTGCCGTTCAATGCCGTTCCGGAAGCCGGACGGCGGTGTGCGAACCGGCCGGGGTGGGGCCGGTCGCCGCGGGGAAGCCCCGGGGATTCGGTGCGCCCAGGCATTCCCGGGGGGCGGTCGGGAAGTTTCCGGAGGGTCCGGAAAGTTCGCTCGAATGGCTGTGCCACCCGCTCGGACGCGCGTCCGCGCCGGCCCGGGCCGTCATCCGGATCACGGACACCGGCTGGTCCGCTCCGGCGCCGGCCGCTACCGTGCCCTGGGCGCAGCCGCGTGACCGCCCGACGACCCGACCGGAAAGGCCGCCCGCCATGACCGACGCCGCCAGCCAGCAGCCCGCCGACGCCCCCGACGCCGAGGTGATCGCGCTGGCCGGGAAGCTCTTCGACGCCGCCCGCGCGGGGGAAACCGACACCCTGGCCGCCTACCTGGGCGCCGGCGCCCCGGCCGACCTCACCAACGACCGCAGCGACACCCTCGTCATGCTCGCCGCGTACCACGGCCACGCCGCCACCGTCGAGGCCCTGCTCCGGCACGGCGCCGACCCGAACCTCGCCAACGACCGCGGCCAGACCCCGCTGGCCGGCGCCGTCTTCAAGGGCGCCGAGGACGTGCTCGCCGCCCTGCTGGCCGGCGGCGCCGACCCGCACGCCGGCACCCCGAGCGCCCTCGACACCGCCCGGATGTTCGGCAAGGAGGACCTGGTCGCCCGGTTCGAGGCCCGCTGAGCGGGGATCGTAGGCTTTTCAACCATGGACACCATCGCCACCGAGGACACCGGAACCGTCGACTTCCGCATCACCGGCTACGCGCACCCCGACGCCCAGGCCCTGTCGGCCGAGGTCCAGCAGGAGTACGTCCGCCGCTACGGCGACCCCGACTTCACCGAGATGAACGCCGAGGACTTCGACGCGCCGGCCGGACTGTTCCTGATCGCCTACCTGGACGGCCGCCCGGTCGCCTGCGGCGGCTGGCGGGCCAAGGAGGCCGGCGGGCCGGACCGGCTGCTCGACGGCGACGCCGAGCTGAAGCGGATGTTCGTGGTCCCGGACGCCCGCGGCCGCGGCCTGGCCCGGGCGGTGCTGCGCCACCTGGAGCGGACCGCGGTCGAGGCCGGCCGCACCAGGTTCATCCTGGAGACCGGCACCCAGCAGCCCGAGGCCATCGCGCTCTACGGGTCCGAGGGCTACGTCGCGATCACCAAGTTCGGGTACTACAAGGACCACCCGCTGGCGGTCTGCCTCGGCAAGGAGCTCGTCGCGGCGGTCTGAGCGGCCGCCCCGCCGGGTAGGCTCCCGTCGCCCTGACGACAGCCCCTGGGGGACGGGATGAGCCAGCGAGGGACGAGCCACCGAGCACCCGGAGCCGACCGGCTCCCCGCCCTGGCCGCGCCCGGCGGGGAGCTGGACCGGCTGGTCCGGGCGGGCGTGCGCAGCGTCGGGGCGGGCGCCGTCTGGGCCGTCGGCGACGCCGGGGGCACGCTCGGCGGCGGCAGCGACGGCCCGCTCGGGCAGGGCCCGTACGCGCGGCTCGCACCCGGGCCGGACACGCTGTACGACCTCGCCAGCCTCACCAAGATCGTCGCGCTCTGGCCCTGCGCCGGGGCGCTGTGGCAGTCCGGGCTGCTGCCGCTGGACGAGCCGCTCGGCCGCTGGTGGCCGCCGGCCGCCGGCCGGCCCGCGGGCGCGGTGACGGCCCGGCACCTCCTCGCCCACACCGCCGGGATGCTCCCGTACACCCGCTTCGAGCAGCTCTACGGGCGCGACCGCGCGGCGATCCGGGCCGGGGTGGTCGCGGCGGCGCTGCACCGCGCGCCCGGCACCGCCGTCGAGTACACCGACCGCGCGGCCGTGCTGCTCACCCACCTGGTCGAGGACCTCGCCGGCGAACCGCTGGACGCCCTCGCCGCGCGCCGGGCCTGGCAGCCGCTCGGCATGGCCGACACCCGGTACGGGCCGCTCGACGCCGCGCTCGCCGAGCGTGCGGCGCCCACCGAGTACGACGAGCGGACCGGCACCCACCTGCGCGGCGTCGTCCACGACCCGTCCGCCCGGCTGCTCGGCGGCGTCTCCGGCAACGCCGGCGCCTTCTCCACCGCCCGCGACCTCGCCCGCTTCCTCACCGCGGTGCTCGCCCCGCCGCCCGGACTCGCCTGGGGCGGGGCGTGGATCGAGGAGTCGCTGCGCGAGCAGACCGGCGGACTGCGGCCCGCCCGGGGCCTGTCCTGGCTGTACGCCCCCGGTACCGAGCCCGCCGACGCCACCTTCGTCCACTACGGCTTCACCGGGACCGGCTTCTGGGTCTCCCGGCGGCTCGGCCGCTGGGCGCTGCTGCTCACCAACAAGGTGCACTACGACCGGGTCACCCAGCCGCTGACCGACCTGCGCAACGCCTACCGGCGGCTGGTGTTCGGCTGAGGGCCGACGACACTCGTTCGGGTGATCGAGTGCGAACCGCGTGACGAACGGTCAGAGGAGCGTGCTCCAGTAGTACCAGAACCGGTTGAGCACCAGCAGCGCGATCACCGCGGCCCACAGCACCGGCAGCGCCCAGTGGTAGCGGGCCGCCTCCCGCACGACCGCCTGCAGCCGCGGGCCCACCGGTATCACCCCGGTGCGCACGTTGTGCAGCGTGGTGTACCAGAACAGCACCACCACCGTCGCCCACACCACCATGCAGTACGGGCACAGCGCGCCGATGTCGTACAGCGCCTGGTCGACCAGCCAGTGCACGAACACCACGCCCAGCGCGGTGCCCGCGTGCAGGCCCAGCCAGAACCAGCGCCGGTACGCGGCACCGGCGAGCAAGCCCGCCCCGATCGCGGCCAGGGCACCGAAGGCGGCCAGGCCGAGCAGCGGGTTCGGGAAGCCGAACACCTCCGCCTGCTCGGTGCGCATCACCGAGCCGCAGCTGATCACCGGATTGATGTTGCAGCTGGGGACGTAGGAGGGGTTCTCCAGGATGCGGAGCTTGTCGAAGGTCAGGACGGCCGAGGCCGCCAGACCGATCAGCCCGCCGAGGAACAGCAGGACCGCGTAGGCCCGGCCCGCCCCGATCGGGGCCCGGCCGGCGGCGTCGGGAGCGGGACGGGACGGGTGCACGGTGGTGGCGGAGGACATGGCAGCACACTCCGGTGGCTGGCTGGGAGGAGCCGGCCCGGCCGGGACATCGGCCGGGCCGGTGGTGCCGTGCGGGGGAGCGGGCCGGCCTACTGCAGGCCGGCGGCCTGCTTGACCTGGGCGGTGAACTGCTCCGGCGGGACGACGGCGTTGCCCGCGAACAGGGTCACCGGCTTGCCGTCCACCTTGACGGTCGGCGTGCCGGTCACCCCGCTGTCGTTGAACGCGTCGGCCACCTTCGCCGCCCACGGCGCGTAGGTCCGGTCGGTGACGGCCTTCACGAAGGCGTCGGTCTTCAGCCCGGGCACCTGGCCCGCCAGGTCCAGGAGGTGGTTCACGTCGCCGAAGCCGTCCTGGCGCTCGTCCGGCTGGTTGGCGTACAGCACGTCGTGGAACTGCTTGAACTTGTCCACGCCCTCGTTCAGCGCGGCGCCGGCGGCGGCCAGCGCGGTGCGCGAGCCCTTGCCGCCGAGGTTCTTGTCCAGGAAGGCCGCCAGGTGGAACTCCACCTTGATCTGGCCGTCCTCCGTCAGCTTCTTGACGGTCTCGCCGTTCGCCGCCTCGAAGTGCTTGCAGACCGGGCAGCGGAAGTCCTCGTAGACCTCCATGGTGTGCGGCGCGTCGGCCTTGCCGTAGGTGATCACCGTGCCGTCCGGTCCCCCGGCGTTCGCCGGGACGACCAGCGGGGCGGCGGTGGCGGCCGCGGCGGCCTTGTCGTCCTTCTTCGAGGCCGAGCCGATCGCGACCGCGGCGCCGCCCGCGAGGGCGAGCACGGCGACCGCGGAAACGGTCACGACGATCCGCTGACGGCGCTTGGCGGCCTGCTGCTCGCGGCGCTGCGCCTCCTGGATCCGCTCACGGACACTGGTGCGGTTGGCCTGCTGCTTGCTGGGGGCCTGAGCCATGGGAAGTCAACTCCTGTACGCGGCGCGCGGGTGCGCGCGGGGAACCGCACCGGGTGCGGCGGGGTCGGGGAAACGCGGGAGTCGTGCGCACTGCCTGCGGGCGTACCGCGTCCGTCGTCCTGACGGGGCCACGGAAAGGTGATCGGTGTCCGGGGAGTGCCCGGTACGGAAGCGATCAGCAGGCAGGCGCGAAGGCCGGCGGGCCGCGCCGGGGCGCCGGGCTGAGCACCACGTCCTCGCGGCGCGGCCGCGCGTGGTCCGACACCGGCAGCGGCACCCGCAGCACCGGGCGAGCCGGGGCCGGGACCAGCAGGACGAGCAGGGCGCGCAGCGGCCGGGCCACCGACTGGCGCAGCGCGCGCAGCGCCCGGGCCAGGCCCGACAGGGCCGAGTCGCCCAGCCGCAGCCAGGCGGCGGCCGCCAGCGCGATCACCAGGTGCACCAGCAGGAGCAGCAGTTGGGTCATGACCGGCGCCAACTGCCCGGCGTGGCCCAGCGGGCCCGAGAGCAGCGACCCGTCCATCGAACCGCCGCCGCAGACCAGCAGGTTCACCCCGCGGGCGGGGGACTGGCCGGAGAGCACCGGCCCACAAGCGGTCTGGCCCAGGTTGAACGTGGTGTTGAGCAGCAGCTCGACCGGCACCATCACGGCGGAGATGTGCAGCATCCGCCGCTCCCCGCCGGCCAGCGCGGCCGCGACCAGGAAGACGACGGCGCACGCGGAGGCCACCAGCGACAGCGGCAGCGGACGGCCCGTGATGACCACCTGGCCCAACGCGGCCATCGGCACGGCGAGCGCGGTGAACACCGCGGCCCGCAGGGCCCTGGTCGCATGGGTCGAGGTCGTCACGCTCCGGAGTATGCCATGAGGCTCACACCCGGGACGAGGGCGCATGGACCCTTGCGCTTTCGCCTGACACGCCCTCAACGGGACGCGGGGTCGACAGCGGCCGCGGCCGGACTAGCCTGGAATCGTTCCCGGCGACCCCGACGAGGGGACGGACCCCGACGAGGGGATGAAGGCGCATGGCGAAACCCGAGACCACGGTGGGGCAGGTGCTGCTGGCCCGCGTCGAGGCCCAGGCGGCCGTACTGGCCGGACTGGACGACGCCGTCCGGGCCGACGAACCGGACGCGGTGCACCGGATGCGGGTCGCCTGCCGGCGGCTGCGCAGCGCCCTGCGGACCTTCCGCCGGCTGTTCACCCCCGGCGCGACGGACCAGCTGGTCACGGAACTGCGCTGGCTCGGCGCCGCGCTCGGCGGCGCGCGCGACCTTGAGGTGCTGGCCGAGCGGCTGGCGGCCCAGGCCCGCGAGCTGCCGGCCGCGTGCGGCCCGGAGCGGGTCGCCGCCGCACTGGAGCAGTGGGGCGAGCGTGAGTACCGGCGGGTGCGGCCCGAGGTGGTCGCCGCCCTCGACAGCCCCCGCCGCCGCGCCCTCGGCGACGCCCTCGCCACCCTGCTCGCCGACCCGCCGCTGCGCCGCCGCGCCGCCCGCCCGGCCCTGCCCGAGCTGTCCCGCATCGCCGCCCGCGAACAGGAACGCACCGCCGGCCGCGTCCGGACGGCCCTGGCCGCGGCGGCCGACGAACGCGACCACGCCCTCCACGAGGCCCGCAAGGCCGCCAAGCGCGCCCGCTACGCCGGGGAGACCGCCGCTCCGGCGGCCGGCGCGCGGGCCGAGCGCTTCATGGCACGGATGAAGGCCGTCCAGGAGGTCCTGGGCGAGCACCAGGACGCGGTGGTCGCCGCGGCCACCCTCGCGGCCCAGCCGGTGGCCGCCGCCGAGCCCTTCGGCTACGGCGCCCTGTACGGCCGGCAGCTGGCCGCCGAGTCCGCGGCCCGCGAGCGGCTGCCGGGCGTGTGGCAGCGGGCGGGCAAGCGGAAGCTGACGCGGTTCGGGTAGCGCTCCCGCGGCGTCGGGGGGTTGAAGGCGGGCCCTACCGCGGGTCGAGCCCCGCCGAGCGGGCCGCGTCGCGCAGCAGGTCGCGGAGCATCGTGGTGGTCAGACGGCCGGTGTTCGTGTTGCGCGGGCTCACGTGGTAGCAGCCCCGCAGGCGCAGCGGCGGGCCGCCGTCACGGGCGGGGAGGTCGACCAGCGCGGCGTGGCCGAAGACCGGCTGCGGGCGGGGGACCTGCCAGCCGGCGTCCGCGACCACCGGGAGCAGGGCCTGCCAGGCGAAGCCGCCGAGGGCGACCACGGTCCGTACGGTCGGGCGCATCAGCTGCAGTTCGCGGGTGATCCAGGGGCGGCAGGTGTCGCGTTCGGCGGTGCTCGGCTTGTTGTCGGGCGGGGCGCAGCGGACCGGGTCGGTGATCCGCACGCCGTACAGCTCCAGGCCGTCGCCGTGCCGGACGGAGTGCGGGCGGTTGGCGAGCCCGAGGTCGTGCAGGGTCGCGTAGAGCAGGTCGCCGGAGGGGTCGCCGGTGAAGATCCGGCCGGTGCGGTTGGCGCCGTGGGCGGCGGGGGCGAGCCCGACCAGGACGAGCGGGGCGTCGGGCGGGCCGAAGCCGGGGACGGGGCGGGCCCAGTAGTCCCAGTCCCGGTAGGCGCGGCGCTTGGTGCGGGCGGTCTCCTCGCGCCACTCGACCAGGCGGGGGCAGGCCCGGCAGCCGGTGACCACGCGGTCCAGCGCGGTGAGTCCGTCGGCGCGGGCGGCGGCTTCGGCGGGGTGGCGCGGGTGGCCGGGGTCGTCGGCGGGGGACGGCGGCGGGGCCGTGATCGGCATGGCCTCGATCCTAGGTGGGCAGCGCCCGCCCCGGTGCCTTGCGGTTTGCCCGGTTGCGTCCTGGTCCGGTCGGGTTCGATCCGGTTGTGGCCGGGCAGACGTAGCGTGGAAGCAGTTGCTCCGGCGCCGCCGCCTGTCCGGGCGGGCGGTGGTCGGAGGCGCCGGTGGGCGCAGGCCGCGAGGAGGCCGCGATGATCGTCGATGCGGTGCTGGGGGCTCTCGGAGGGCTGGCGGCCCTGGGAACGATCTGGGCGGCCATGAGCATCAGGGTGGTCCAGCAGTTCCAGAAGGGCGTGGTGTTCCGCTTCGGGAAGGTGCGCGACGAGGTGCGTGAACCCGGGCTGGTGGCGCTGATGCCGGTCGCGGACCGGCTGCGCCGGGTGAACGTGCAGATCGTGACGATGCCGATCCCGGCGCAGGAGGGCATCACCCGGGACAACGTGACCGTACGGGTGGACGCGGTGGTCTACTTCCGCGTGGTGGACCCGGTGAAGGCGACGGTCAACGTGCAGGACTACAACTTCGCGATCTCCCAGGTCGCGCAGACCTCGCTGCGCTCGATCATCGGCAAGAGCGAGCTGGACGACCTGCTGGCCAACCGGGAACCGATCAACCAGGGGCTGGAGTTGATGATCGACAGCCCGGCACTGGGCTGGGGTGTCGAGATCGACCGGGTGGAGATCAAGGACGTCGCGCTGCCGGAGTCGATGAAGCGCTCGATCGCCCGCCAGGCCGAGGCCGAGCGGGAGCGGCGCGCGCGGATCATCACGGCGGACGGCGAGTACCAGGCCTCGGAGCGGCTGTCGGACGCCGCCGCGGTGATGAGCGCGACCCCGTCCGCGCTCCAACTGCGGCTGCTGCAGACCGTGGTGGAGGTGGCGGCGGAGAAGAACTCGACCCTGGTGCTGCCCTTCCCGGTGGAGCTGCTGCGCTTCCTGGAGAGCGCGACCGAGGCCCAGCAGCGGAACCTGCTGACAGCGGCCGCCGCGGCCGTCGGGGCGAAGGCCGCGGAGGAGGCCGTGGAGAGCGGGGAGGTCTCCGAGGAGGAAGTGGAAGCCGAGCCGCCCCGACACGAAATCCCGCCGCTTGAGGAGCTGTTGGAGCACTCGCCGCTGGATGAGCCGAACTCGCCGGACGGGCGGCCCGGACGGGGCACAGGCGCTCCGGCGGATCCGGAGCACTGAGCGTCGGCCCGGTGGCGGCGGCCCTGGGCCCGGACCACGATGGACAGGGGGAGGAAGCCAGGTCAGGAGGCGGACCATGACCATAGCCAGCGACATCATGCACCCGGGCGCGGAGTGCATCCGCGAGAACGAGACGCTCGCGGCCGCCGCCCGGATCATGCGGGAACGGAACGTGGGCGCCCTGCCCATCTGCGGCCCGGGCGACAAGCTGCTGGGCATCGTGACCGACCGCGACATCGTGCTGCGCTGCGTCGCCGAGGGCCGTGACCCGGCTGCGGTGACGGCGGGCGAGCTGGCGCAGGGGCGGCCCATGACGGTGGAGGCCGACGAGGACTGCGAGCAGGTGCTGCGGGTGATGGAGCAGTACCAGGTGCGCCGCCTGCCGGTGATCAACCACCCGGAGCACAAGCTGGTCGGCATGATCAGTGAGGCGGACATCGCGCGCGGCATGCCGCAGGCGCGGGTGGCCGAGTTCGTGTCGGCGGTCTGCGCGGAGGAGGCGCCGACGAAGGCCGCGCTGAGCTGACGCCGCCGTACGCACGCGGGCTGCTGAGGCCCCCACCCCGCCGGGGTGGGGGCGCTCCACGCCGCGGTGGACGGGCTGGTCAGCCCAGGGCGTAGACGGCGGTGGCGTGGGCGGCGGGTTCGTCGGTGCCCTCGGCGGTGAGGGTGATGTCGAGGAAGGCGATCCGGCGGCCGAGCTTGGTGATCCGGGCGTGCACCAGGACGTCCCGGCCGACGACCGCGCGCTGGAAGCTCGTGGACTGCTGGACGGTGGTCATCGGGCCGAAGCCGCCGTTCGCGGCCGAGACCGCGACCACGCACGCGGTGTCGGCGGCGGCCATCAGCGCCTGGCCGGACATCCCGCCGCCCTCGCGGGCGAGCCGGTCGGACCAGGGGAGGCGCAGGACGGCGTGGCGCTCGCCGGTCTCGGCGGTGGACAGGCCGAGGGCCTGCACCCAGGGGGCGAAGTGGTCGGCCAGGAGCTTGTCCGCCTCGGCGGTGGTGAGGGTCATCGCGCCATTGTGGCGGGGGTGTCGGCGCGCTGTCAGGAGATCGGTGCGGTTGTCCGGAGGCTGCGGTGGCTGTCCGGAGGGCGGGCGATTGTCCGGAGGCCGGGGCGGTGGTCAGAAGGCCGGTGCGGCCAGGGTGTCCAGGTGGCGGTGGAGCACCGCGCGCAGCTCGTCCGGGCCGACCAGGTCGGGGTGCTGGACGGCCTGCAGGGTGAGGCCGTCCAGCAGTGCGGAGAGCCGGCGGGTCTCGACGTCGAGGTCCAGGCCCGGGGCGAGGCCGCCGGTGCGCCCGGCCTCGACCAGGACGCGCCGGACCAGGGCGTCCAGTCCGGCCTGCATCTCGGCGGCGCGGGGCCGTAGTTCGGGCCGGGTGCGGGCGGCGGTGACGAAGGAGAGCCAGAGCGCGGACTCCTCCCTGCGCTCGGCGTCCAGCGGGAGGATCTCGGCGAGCAGCCGGGCGGTCCGCGCCTGCCGGTCGTCGTCGGGGGCGGCGTCCGGGTCGAGCAGCGCCCGGGCGTGGACGCGGACGCGGGCGTCGATCCGGCGGCCCAGTTCCTGCATCGCGAAGATCATCAGTTCGGAGCCGCCGGCGAAGTAGTGCCGCACCGAGCCGATCGCCAGCCCCGCCTCGTCGGCCACGTTGCGCAGCGAGGCGTGCTCCAGGCCCTCCCGGGCGGCGACGCGCAGGACGGCGTCCGCGACGGCCTGACGGCGTTCCACGGGGTCGACGATCTTCGGCATGTTGCCGTTATAGCACGGTCGAGCTAAATTGTTTATTTAGCACGGTCGAGCCATAAAAATGGGGAGTGGGACATGGACAGCAGGGTGCACCTGGTGCTGATCGCCGTCGTGATCGTCGTGGTGGTGGTCCGACGGCTGCGCGGTGAACCGCTCAATGCTCGGGACCTCTTCGCGCCGCCGGTGGTGCTCACCGGCCTCGGCGGTTGGGTGGTGCTGCAGCGGCACGGCCTCGGCGCGGGTGACTACGCCTGGGTGGCGGCCGGTGTCGGGCTCGGCGTCGCCCTCGGGGCGGCCCGCGGCGCCACCATCCGGGTCTACGAACGCGAGGGGGTGCTGTGGCAGCGCTACACCGGCCGGACCTTTCTGGTCGCGGCGCTCTCGCTGGCGGTGATGGCCGGCTTCGCCGTGCTCGCCGAGCGCGGCGGTCTCGCCCCGGACGGCCGGCCGGTGCAGCTGTCGATCGGCGTCGGCTTCCTGGGGGAGGCCCTGGTGGTCGGCCGTCGCGGGCTCTCCTCCGGGATCCCGTTCGCGCCCGAGCAGCGGAGTTCCGGGATCCGGTGGGGCTCGGACCGATCCGGTCGGTAACTTTGGTTGTCAAGCGCAGAGTTGACAACTAGGGTTGTCGGCATGACGACCGTGGAGATCACCCCGGAGCAGCAGGCGGAGCTGGCCAAGGCCCTGCTCGACGCGCTCGACCCCCTCGCCGCCGCCGTACGCTCGCGCGCGTCCGGCGGCCTGCCCGAGGGGCGGATGTGGGCCGCGGAGCCGGTCGAGGTCTCGCTCTCGGTGCTGTCCGCCTGGAAGCTGGTGGACGCCGAGGTCAAGCGGCTCGCCGCGCTCGCGGCCGCCACCGCCGGTTCCTACGGCGCCAGTTACGAGCAGCTCGGGGCGGCCTGGGGCATCACCCGGCAGGGCGCCCGCAAGAAGTGGCCGGACGCGGTGGGCCGCCCGGTGCCCCGGCCCGGATCGCTCGAACTATTCGGCGGTGCCGCGGAGTTGGACGAGGCGGTGGACGGCTGGCGCTGGACGGCCACCGGCGCCGACGGCGCGGTGGGGGAGGCGGCCGCCGGCTACCCGACCCGGGAGGAGGCGGCGGCGCACGCCGGGGCCTTCCTCGCCGGGCACGCGGTGTCAGCCTGAGCGTCGCAGCGGGCACACGGTGTCAGTCTGAGCGCCGCAGATGGGTGGCGATCAGCTCCGCCAGGTGCAACGCCTGCCGCCCATCGGCGAGTTGGGCGATCTGGGTGCGGCAGCTGAAGCCGTCGGCCAGGACCACCGTCCCCGGTGCGGCGGCCCGGAGCTCAGGCAGCAGGACGCGTTCGGCGATCGCCTCGGACACCTCGAAGTGGCCCTGCTCGAAGCCGAAGTTGCCCGCCAGGCCGCAGCAGCCGGAGTCCAGCACCCGGTTGTCCAGGCCGAGTCGGGCCTCCACCCGGCGGTCGGCGGCGCTGCCGAGCACGGCGTGCTGGTGGCAGTGGGTCTGGGTGACGGCCTCCAGCGGGACCCGGGGGAGCGGGGCGTCGGGGGCGTACTCGTCGATGAACTCGGCGAAGGTGCGGGTGCGTTCGGCGAGCGGGCGGCCGTCCGCGCCGAGCAGGCGGGGCAGGTCCTCGCGCAGGGTGGCGGTGCAGCTCGGGTCCAGGCCGACCACGGGGGTGTCGGCCGGGAGCCCGTCGGCCGCCAGCGTCCGCAGGCTGCGCCGCAACACCCTCCGGGCGGTGCCGAGTTGGCCGGTGGAGTGCCAGGTGAGGCCGCAGCAGACCGGGCCCGAGGGCAGCCGGACGTCGAAGCCCAGGTGCTCCAGCACCTCGACGGCCGAGCGCAGCACGCCCGGCTGCAGGTGGTCGGAGAAGGTGTCCGGCCACAGCAGCACCGGGCGGGCGCCGGCCGGGGCCGGATGCGCGGCGCGGTGCCGCCGGTGCCAGGCGGTGAAGGTCTCCGGCGGGAACACCGGCAGCACCCGGCGCGGGTCGATCCCGCCGAGCCGCTTGAGCAGCCCGCCGAACGGTGAGCGGGCCAGCGTGTTGGCGGCCCCGGGGGCGAGCGCGACGGCCCGCAGCCAGAGCGGCAGCCAGCCCATCGAGTAGTGCGAGCGCGGGCGCGGCCGGTGCCGGTAGTGCTGGTACAGGAACTCGGCCTTGTAGGTCGCCATGTCGACGTGCACCGGGCAGTCGCTCGCGCAGCCCTTGCAGCTCAGGCAGAGGTCCAGCGCCTCGCGGACCTCCTCGGACCGCCAGCCGTCGGGGATCGCCCCGTCGGTCCGGCGGCCCGGGGGCGCGCCCAGCCCGCGCAGCATCTCGGCGAGCAGCCGCGCCCGCCCCCGGGTGGAGTGCCGCTCCTCGCCGGTGGCCATGTAGCTCGGGCACATCACCCCGGTGGTCGGGTCCACGCACTTGGCGACGCCCACGCAGCGGTGCACCGCCCTGGCCAGGCTGCCGCCGTCCTGCTCGTACGGCAGGACCAGCGGCAGCGGGCGGAGCGGCGCGGTGACGAAGCGCAGGTCGGCGTCGAGCGGGCGGGGGTCGACCAGCGCGCCCGGGTTGAGCAGGTTCTCCGGGTCCCAGATCCGCTTGAACCCGCCGAACAGGTCGATGATCTCGGGCGGGTACATGCGCGGCAGCAGTTCGGCGCGGGCCTGCCCGTCGCCGTGCTCGCCGGAGAGCGAGCCGCCGTAGGAGACCACCAGGTCCGCCGCCTGCTCCAGGAACTCCCGGAAGGCCAGCACCCCGTAGGGCTCGTCCAGCGGGAAGTCGATCCGCAGGTGCACGCAGCCCTCGCCGAAGTGCCCGTACGGGACGCCGCGCAGGCCGTGCCGGCGCAGCAGGGCGCGGAGGGCCCGCAGGTAGTCGCCGAGCCGCTCGGGCGGGACGGCGGAGTCCTCCCAGCCCGGCCAGGCCTCCCCTCCGTCGGGCAGCCGGGTGACGATTCCGGCACCGGCCTCCCGTACGGCCCACAGCCCGCGCTGCTCCGCGGGGTCGGTGACCAGCGCGACGGTGGCCGAGCGCTCCCGGCGCACCGCGTCGGCCAGTCGGCGGGCGGCCTGGTAGGCCTCCAGCGGGGTGGCGCCGCCGGTCTCCAGGAACAGCCAGCACTCGCCGGCGGGCAGCCGGTCCAGCGCGGGCGGGCGCGGGCCGGCCGCGAGCAGTGCGGCGATCAGGTCGGCCGCCATGCCCTCGGCGGTCAGCGGGCCGAACGGCAGCAGCGCGGGGATCGCGTCGGCGGCGGCGCCCTCGTCGGGGTAGCCGGCCACCACCAGGGCGCGGGCGGGCGGGTCCTCGACGAGGCGGACGGTGGCGCCGAGCAGCAGCGCGCAGGTGCCCTCGGTGCCGGTCAGCGCCCGGGCGAGGTCGTGGCCGTGCTCGGGCAGCAGCGCGTCCAGCGGGTAGCCGGAGGTGCGGCGCGGCAGCTGCGGCATCCCCTGCCGGATGGTGGCGAGGTTGCGGTCGGTGAACTCCTGGAGCTGCCGGTGGAGTTCACCGGGCCGCCCGGGCAGGTCACGCAGTGCCGCGCGCTCCCGGCCGCCGAGCCGCCCGCCGACGGTCAGCTCGGTGCCGTCGGCGAGCAGCAGCTCCAGCCGCTCCACGTTGTCGGCGGTGCGCCCCCAGGCCAGCGAGTGCGAGCCGCAGGAGTCGTTGCCGATCATGCCGCCGATGGTGCAGCGGCTGTGCGTGGACGGGTCCGGGCCGAAGCGCAGCCCGTACGGCCGGGCGGCGCGCTGGAGGTCGTCCAGCACGGTGCCGGGCCGGACGCGCGCGGTGCGGGCCCCGGGGTCGATCTCCAGCACCTCCCCGAGGTGGCGACGGAAGTCCAGCACCACCGCGCCCGGGCCGATCGCCTGCCCGCCGATGCTGGTCCCGGCCCCGCGCGCCACCACCGGCACGCGGTGCTCGCGGCACAGCGCCAGCGTCGTGCGCACGTCGTCCGGGTCGGCCGGCTTGACCACGCCGAGCGGCAACTGCCGGTAGTTCGAGGCGTCGTGGCCGTACACGGTCCGCTCGGCGGCACCGAAGCGGACCTCCCCGCGCAGTACGGCGGCCAGTTCGCGGGCCAGCTCGGCCCCGGGGGCTGCGGACGGACGGCTCACCAGGGACCTCCCGGGCGGTGCGGCGACACGGCTCCGCCGATGATCGCAGCCGGGGCGCCGCCCGGGTACCGGGCGCGACGGGGGTACCGCCGACGGGGTGTCATGTGGCAGTCTCGGCGCTCATGATCACCGACTCCGCCGCCGACTCCACCGCGGGCGCCCCGGACGGCTCCCCGGCCGATCCCGCGGCCGGCGGGCGCGCCGACGAGCAGGCCCACGACCCGGCCGGGGCCGCCGCCTACCTCGCCCGCCTCCCGATCGGCGAGCCGCTGCCCTTCCCGGCGGACGGCGCGCCGTCCTGGGAGATCTTCCCGTACGAGGGCGAGCTGAGCGTCCGGCGGCTGCGCGCCCCCGAGCTGCCCGAGCCGCCCCGCCAGGGCGAGGACGGCCCGGAGAGCTGCAAGCAGTGCGCCCGCCCGGACTCCGACTTCCTCTGGACCGACGAGCACTGGCGCCTCAGCGGCCCCGACGAGCCGACCGGGCTGCCCGCCGTCCTGCTGCTCCAGCCCCGCGCCCACCACGACCTGCTGGACCTGCCGGCCGAGCTGTCCGCGCGGCTCGGCCCGGTGCTGCAGAGGGTGGAGCGGGCCGTGCTGTCGCTCGGCGGCATCGGCCGGGTCCACGTGAACCGCTGGGGTGACGGCGCCGCGCACCTGCACCTGTGGCTGATCGGGCGGCCCGCGGGGATGCCGCAGCTGCGCGGCTCCACCCTGCCCCTGTGGATGGACGTGCTGCCGCCGCTGCCCGCCGGGGTGACGGCCGAGCGCGCCCGCCGGATCGCCGCCGCGATGGCCGCGGACGGCGGCACCGCGCACGCCTGAGAAAGTGTTGGGTAATTGATCAACTTCATGGCGTGATCCACTGGTGGTGATCTTTGCGTTGCCCTGTCCGCGAAGATCACCGCCATGTGTGTCT
>NZ_JBEOUW010000038.1:81653-89994 GCF_040303045.1 Kitasatospora sp. NPDC096140 | reverse complement strand
ATCTGAGGCCGGGGATGTCAACATATCTGGCGTTGACTTTTGGCACGCTGTTGAGTTCTCAAGGAACGGACGCTTCCTTCGGACCGCCTTCCAGCAGACCCTCCGGGCTTCGTTCTCTCGTGTTTCCAGCTTATCAGATGTTTTCCGCTCCGTTTCCGGGGCTTCGTTCATCCGACTTGCCGGTGTCTTCCGGGGCTTGACGCCCTGTCCGACGTTTCAAACTCTAGCCGATCAGTGCTCCGAAAAGCGAATCGGCCGCAATCCGATAAAACGACACACCAAATACATGCCGAGCCGCGACGCGGAAATGCGAACGCAACCCAGCCCGAACCTGGGAAGTGGTGTTTCAAGGGATTGGCCGCCCCGGGACCGTCCGCGCTGTTGCGTGTCCGGTGCTCCCTGCCGAGCGACTAGAGAACAGTACTCCTCCTTCGCGCTCAGGCCAAACGCCCCTGCCAGGCCCCACCCAGGCCCCACCCAGAACCCCACCCCGCGCCCGGTCCCGAGGCGGCCGGATCCGCGCTCGGCGTCCCGGCGGCGTCCCGCCGGCGCCCCGCCGGCGCCCCGCCGACGCCCCGCCGGAGCGCCGGCCGCTCGCGCCTCAACGCGGCGTTCATCGTTTGTCTATCGCCTCCCACCAGGATCGTCCCCGCAGGGTGCCCGACACGATGGCGGGCGCCCCCGTTCGAGAGAGGTAGCGGGGACATGAAGGCGACGAAGACACTGCAGCGGCTGGCGATCGGGGCGGCGACCAGCGGGCTGGCGCTGGCCGGGGTGCTGGTGGGAGCAGGAAACGCGACCGCGGCGATCGGCGACTACCAAGCGGTGCAGATGCCGGAGCCGGGGATCCTCTACAAGGGTTACCAGCTCAGCGCCGGCGACACCCGGCTGGTCATGCAGGACGACGGGAACCTCGTCATGTACGTCACCGACCCTTCCGGTGCGGTCACGGCCCCGTGGTCCAGCCACACCGTCGGCTGCGGCGACAGGACGATCATGCAGGGCGACGGGAACCTCGTCGTCTACGATCGGGCCGGCAAGCGCTGCTGGGCCAACGACGTGTACAAGACCGGGCCCGGCACGGCCTCCCTCGAAGTGCACAGCGGCGGCGGTCTCCACATCAACATGGGCGCCGGCAGCACCAACTACTACATGAACCAGCTCACCCTCCGGCTGGGCTCCTCGGACCCGTACTAGAAGGCCCTCATCCCCGTTCGGCGAGCCACCTCACCAGGTCCGCCACCGACCACCAGGGCCGGGCCGCGAGCCGTGTCGCCGCCGTCCGCAGCAGGACGGGCAGGTGCCCGCAGAGGCCGGCCAGCTCCACCGCCGCAGCCGGCTCCCGGCTGATCCGCTCCACGCCCACGATCCGCGCCAGCAGCTCGTGGGCGTCGTGCGGTTCCAGCGGTCCGACCGCCAGTCGGACCGCCTCGGCGGGCAGCACCTCGGGGTCCGCCCCCGTCACCACGGCCGCGCACCCCGGTACGGCGGGCAGCAGCGGTGTGGGGTCGGCCGCCCCGTCGAGCACCACCAGCACCCGCCGCCCGGCGAGCGCCGCCCGGTAGTGCGCGGTCAGCTCGCCGACCGGGGCGCAGCCGGCGGGCCGCTCCCCCAGGGCCCGCAGGAAGGCCGCGAGGATCGTGCCGGGGTCTCCCCCGCCCGCGTACAGCTGCCCGTCCGGGAAAGCGTCCTGGACGCCGTGCGCGACGTGCACGGCCAGCGCCGACGTCCCGCAGCCCGCCGGGCCCGACAGCGCCACCACCGGCGAACCGCCGGCCGTGCGGAGGACCTGTTGGGCCTGCCCCGCCAGGCCGGCCCGGCCGACCAGATCGGGGATGTCCGGCGGGAGCTGGCCGGGCCTCGGCAGCCGCCGCAGCGACATCGGGGCCTCCCCACGCCGGATCCGCTCGGCCAGTTCGACCACCACCGGCGCCGGTTCGAGCCCCAGCTCCCGGTCCAACCGTTCCCGCAGCGCCTCGTACACCGCCAGCGCCTCCGCCGTGCGGCCGCAGCGGTGCAGCGCCAGCAGGTGCAGCCGGTGGACCTCCTCGTCCTGCGGGTGCGCAGCCGCCAGTACGGCCAGCGACTCCACCACGTCGGCGTGCCGCCCGAGGGCCACCTCCAGGTCGAACAGCGTCTTCACCAGGGCGAAACGGCCGGCCGACAGCCGTTCCCGCGTCCGCTCCGCGAACGCCCCGGGCACGCCGTCCAACGCGCGGTCGCCCTCCCACGTCGCGAGCGCCGCCACCAGCAACTCCCGTGCCCGGGCCGGATCCTCGTGACGCAGCGCAACGGCCTCCGCCGTCGCGCCCTCGTAACGGAAGAGGTCCACCGCCTCCCGCGGCACCGCCAGCCGGTACCCGCCCGCGGCCGCCACCAGCAGCTCGGGAGCGCCGAGCGCCCGCCGCAACCGGTGCGCATGGGTGCCGATCTGCCCCACCGGATCCTTCGGCCAGCAGGTGTCGTCCTCGCCCCACAGGCCCTCCACCAGCCGGTCCGTCGGCACCAGCTGCCCGGGGGCGAGCAGCAAAGCGGCCAGCACGGCCCGCTGCTGCGGCCGGCCGAGGTCCACCTCGCGGCCGTCGCACGTGGCGCCCAACGGCCCCAGCACGCGGAATTCGAGCCGCACAGCCCACCCCTCGAAGCTCGGAATCCGGTGCACAATCTGTGACAGAGCATAGGCCGCCGGGGTATGGGGGCGCCGCTGTCCGGACGGAAGTGGCGGAATCACGGCGCAGGGACGACTCTCGGGACGGGACATGGACGACATGGGGGGATCCGGACTGCGGTTCGGACTGCTGGGGCCGCTCCGGGCCTGGTACGGGGAACAGGAACTGGAACTGGGCAGACCGCAGCAGCGGGCCGTGCTCGCCGTGCTGCTGGCCGCCGCCGGGCGGACCGTGGCGGTCCCGGTCCTGGTCGAAGGGGTGTGGGGCGGGGCGGCTGCGCCCGCCGACCCGCGCAAGGCCGTCCAGCTCGCCGTATCCCGGCTGCGCAGCGCGTTCCGGCCGTACAGCGACGCCGACCCGGACCGGCCGCCACTGGTCCGGGTCGGCGACGGCTACGCGCTGCGGGTGCCCGGGGCCGCGGTGGACGCGGCCGCCTGGGAGGCGCTGCTGGCCGAAGCCGAACGGCTGCGGGCGGCGGACGCACCGCCGCGGGAGGTCCGCGAGGTGCTGCGGCGCGCCCAGCAGCTGTGGGTCGGCGAGCCGCTCGCCGGATTGCCCGGGCCGCACGCCGACGCCGTCCGGGCCCGGCTCGCCGAGCAGCGGATCTCGGCCAGGGAGACCCGGCTGGAGCTGGACGCCGAACTCGGCGACCGCACCGACCTGACGGCGGAGGCCGAGGCACTCGCCCTGGAGCACCCCGGACGCCCCCGGCTCACCGCCGTCCTGATGCGCGCCCTCTACCAGTCCGGCCGCAAGGCCGAGGCGCTCGCCGTGTACGAGGACGCCCGCCCGTCACTGCCGCCGGACGCACCGGGCCCCGCCGAGGTGCAGCTGCGCATCCTGCGCGAGGACGCCACCCTGCTGCCCGCCGGGGCCGCGTCCGAAGCCGCCACCGACGCCTGGCAGGCGCCCAACCAGCTGCCCTGCGACCTGCCCGACTTCACCGGACGCGACGACGAGGTGGAGACCCTCGCGGACCAGCTCTCCGCGGCCGGCGGACGCGCCGTCGTGGTCTCCGCCCTGGACGGCATGGGCGGCGTCGGCAAGACCACGCTCGCCGTGCACGTCGCCCGGCAGATCCGTGCGCGGTTCCCCGACGGGCAGCTCTTCGCCGACCTGCGCGGCGAGGACCGCACCCCGCCCGACCCGGGAAAGGTCCTCGCCGGATTCCTGCGCGTCCTGGGCGTCGACCCCGCGGACGTCCCGCCGGACACCGGCGAACGCAGCGCGCTCTACCGCTCGGCGCTGGCCGGGCGACGCGTCCTGGTCGTCCTCGACAACGCCGCCGATTCCGCCCACGTCGAACCGCTGCTGCCCGGCTCGGCCGGCTGCGCCGTGCTCATCACCAGCCGCCACCGGCTGGCCGGTCTCGCCGGGGCGCACCAGTTGCGCCTGGACACCCTGCCGCCGGAACGGGCCCTGGAACTGCTCACCCGCATCGTCGGCGCCGAACGCGTCGCCGCCGAACCCGCGGCCGCCGAGGAGGTCGTCCGGGCCTGCGGGCTGCTCCCGCTCGCCGTCCGGATCGCCGCCTCCCGGCTCGCCACCGACCCCGCGCTCACCCTCGCGGCGCTCGCCGAAGGCCTGCGCCACGAACACCGGCTGGCCCAACTCAGCGACGGCGAACGGACCCTGGAAGCCACCTTCGCGCTGTCCTACCGTCGCCTGGCACCCGAACTCGCCCGCGCCTTCCGCCTGCTGTCGCTGCCCGACGCCCCCGACCTCCCGCTGCCCTGCGCCGCCGCCCTGCTCGGCCGCGACGAGGACGAGGCCGACCGGCTCCTCGAAGAGCTCGTCGACCTGAACCTGCTGCACTCCCCCCGGTTCGGCCGCTACGGCTTCCACGACCTCGTCCGCGCCTACGCCCGCGGCCGGCTCGCCGCCGAGGAGAGCGCCGCCGAACGGACCGCCGCCACCGACCGGCTGCTCGACTTCTGCCTCGCCACCGCCCGCAACGCCGACCTCGCCGCCCGCAAGGCCGAGCCCGCCGAGCTCAGCCTGCTCGGCGCACCCGTGGCCGTTCCCGGCCGGCCGATCGCCGACGGCCCGGAAGCCGTGCAGTGGATGCGCGACCAGGCCGAGGTGCACGCCGCCGTCATCGCGCTCGGCTGCGCCGATCCGGCCCTGCCGCTCGACCGGGCCGCCGAACTCGCCGACCGGATGGGCGCCGTGCTGCCGGAACGCACCCAGACCACCGTCATCGTCGACCTCGCCGGAGCCATCGCCCGGCAAGCGGCCGCCCGGGGCGAGCACGGGCCGCTCGCCCTCGCCCGCTACCTGCGCGGCAGCATGCTCTGGCACATCAACCGCTACGCCGAGTCCGAGGAGGAGATCGGCCGGGCCGTCGCCCTGTCGGACGGGGACGAGCGGACCGAACGCGTGCTCGCCAAGGCCCTGGTCACCCTCGGCAGCAACGCCCGGACGCACGGCCGGTACGCGGAGGCCGCCGAACACGCCGGCCGCGCCGCCGGCCTGTTCCACCACCTCGGCGCCCAGCGCGCGGAGGGCAGCGCGCTCGGCGAGTTCGCGTTCAGCGCCGCCCAGACCGGGCGCCTCGACGAAGCCCGGGACGCCGCCGAACGCAGCGCCCGCCTGATGAGCGCCTCCGGGCCGGTCTCCGCGGCGATCGGCCGCTACTACCTCGCCCGGGTGCTGCGGCTGTGCGGCGACCCGGAGGCGGCGCTGGACCACGCCGTCGGTGCCCGCGAGGAGTTCACCGAGCTCCAGGTCACCGTGTTCGCGGCCGCGGCCGGCGACCTCGCCGCCCGCATCCACGCCGAGGCCGGCCGCTGGCTGCTCGCCGTCGACTCCGCCGAGGCCGTCCTCCCGCTCGCCCGCCGCACCAGTGCCGCACTGGAGGCCGGCCTGCTGCGCACCCTCGGCACCGCGCTCACCGGCCTCGGCCGCCCGCGCCAGGCCCGGGCCTGCCTGGCGGACTCCCTGGAGGTGTACGAGCGGCTGGGGCTGTCGGAGGAGGCCGCGCAGGTCAGGGGGCTGCTGGCGCAGTAGACGCGGCATCAACGCGCGCTGCTGCTACGCGCGTTGACCGCCCGTCTGCCGCGATCCTGGAACGTCCTCCTCGTCAGGCCCCGGGCCACCGCGAACGCGGCCCGGGGCGACACCACAGACGAGAGGCGCAACCCATGCCCACCCTCCCGCAGCACGGCCAGACCCTCACCCTCAGGTCCGCCAACGGAACCGTCGCCGACGTCCGTTCCAGCCAGACCGCCGCCGGCACCGCCGTCCAGTCCTGGGGCGCCAACGGCACCGCCGCACAGGGCTGGACCTTCTGGTCCAAGGAGAACGGCAGCTTCCTCCTGGAGACCCAGCTGACCACCGGGCGGCACGCCCCCGGCCAGGCCATGGTCATGGACTACAACTACTCCATCGGCCAGGCCTGGCTGTTCAACGAGCACAACCAGCCCAACCAGCACTGGTGCTTCGAGCCCGTCGACAACGACTGGGTCCGCATCCGCACCACCCGCGCCGACGAGGGCGCGCTGTTCCTCACCGCCGCCGCCCCCGGCTCCCCGCTCACGCTGGGCCGGCAGGACGACGGCAACCCGGCGCAGCGGTGGCAGCTCGTCCCGGCCGGCGCCGGCGGCGCGGGCGGCGCGGGCGGCGCGGGCCGACCGCAGCCCCAGCCGCAGCCGCAGCCCCAGCCGGGGGGCGGCGGTGACTTCCGCACCGAGATGCTGAACGCCGTCAACGCCGAGCGCGGCCGGGTCGGCGCCCCGGCACTGCTCCTGGACGACCGCCTCGGCTCGGCCGCCCAGCGCCACGCCAACGACATGGCCTCGCACGACCTCACCCAGCACGACGGCACCGACGGCAGCTCCCCCTGGGACCGCATCCGGGACGCCGGCCTCACCAACGTGGCCGCCGCCGAGAACGTCACCCCGGGCAACAGCGTGGGAGAGGCGATGCAGATGTGGATGAACAGCCCGCACCACCGGGACAACATCCTCAACCCCACCTACAACCGCCTCGGCGTCGGCTACGCCCCGCGCCAGCGCGGCAACTGGGGCCGCTACGTCCAGACCTTCGCCAAGGTCTGAGACCCCGACCGGCACCTTTCGAGCATCGAGCAACAAGGAGTCCACACCCATGTCCTCGAACGCGGCGGACCTGATCCGCGTCGCCCGAGACGAGGTCGGCTACCACGAGGGCCGCAGCGGCGGGCACTGGAACAACGTCCAGAAGTTCTCGCCCGCCGTCTCCGGCCTGGAGTGGTCCCAGGGCGAGGCCTGGTGCGCCACCTTCGTCGCCTGGTGCGCCCAGGAGTCCGGCAACGCCGGCCTCTTCCCGGTCAGCGCCTCCTGCGCGGAGGGCGTCGCCTGGTTCACGGAGCGCGGCCGCTTCACCGAGTACCCGGTGATCGGCGGCCAGGTCTTCTTCGGGCCCGGCGGCGGCAGCCACACCGGCATCTGCATCGCCTACACCGGCTCCACCATCACCACCGTCGAGGGGAACACCAACGACGGCGGCAGCTCCGAGGGCGACGGCGTCTACATGAAGACCCGTGACCGCCGCTCGGACTGGGTCCACGGCTACGGCATCCCGGACTTCGCCGGCGGCGTGGTCCTCGCCGACCCGGAGTGGAAGGACCGGCCCGGGGCGATCTACTTCGGGCAGGAGGCCTCCGCGGACGACAGTCCGAGCGGCGGCGCGGCGTCCGGCGGCGCCCCGGCCGGCGACTCCGGCCCGGCGGGCGACGCCGGCGGGGACGGCTTCGAGCCCTTCCCCGGCGCCGACTTCTTCCACGACGGCCGGCACAGCGACGTCGTCACGCGGATGGGCGAGCGCCTCGTCGCCGAGGGCTGCTCGGCCTACGCCGAGGGCCCCGGCCCCGAGTGGTCCGACGCCGACCGCGAGTCCTTCCGCAACTGGCAGCACAAGCTCGGCGACTCCGGTCCGGACGCCGACGGCATCCCCGGCCCCAAGCAGTGGGCCGCGCTCCGGGTCCCGCGCGGCTGACGCCGGGCCCGTCCACCACACCAGAAGGAGAACACCGATGAGAACCACCACGGGAACCACCGGCCGCACCCGCAGGGTCCTCGCCTCGCTCGGCGCCGTCGCGGCCGTCGCGGGGGCGGTCGTGGCCGGTGCGCCGGCCGCGCAGGCCGCGTCGTCCGCGCAGGCCGGCTGCGAGCTGTCGCCCTCCCTGCACAGCCCCGCGAAGATCTACAACGGCGCCGCCGGCGTCCTCGACCTGCCGCAGAACAACGAGGCCAACGGCCAGCGGATCGGCGTCTACTCGTCCAACGACTGGTCCTCCGCCCAGTCCTGGTTCGTCTGGGGCTACTGCGACGGCACCACCGCCATCTCGCACGGCAGCGGCGGCAAGGTCGTCGACCTGGACACCGGTTCGGGCTCCGTCCGGCTCTGGGACACCCCCGGGGGCTGGGACGGGCTCAACCAGCCGGCCGGGGACTGGATGCCGGCCGACCAGAAGTGGCGGCTGACCGACGAGGACCGCGGCTGGTACCTGGTCCGCAACGCGGCCACCGGGCAGTGCCTCCGGGGCAACGGCGTCGGCCAGTACACCTCGATGGCGAACTGCAACGTCAGCGACCCGGCCCAGCGCTGGATGCTCTGACCCACCCCCGGGGGCC
The DNA here is from genome assembly GCF_040303045.1 of Kitasatospora sp. NPDC096140. Lineage (NCBI taxonomy): Bacteria > Bacillati > Actinomycetota > Actinomycetes > Kitasatosporales > Streptomycetaceae > Kitasatospora > Kitasatospora sp. NPDC096140. Next base: position 81,710 of record NZ_JBEOUW010000038.1, on the reverse strand, counting down.
CGGGTAGGCTGGACGGCACCCCGCGCGACGTCACCCGACGGGCGACACCCGTCGGGG